>JALYUK010000105.1 GCA_030853805.1 Actinomycetota bacterium
TAGATGACCAACGCGTACTTGGAGTCGGCGACACTGAGCAGGTCGTCGATGGGCGGGTCGGTGATGCCTTCGGGGGCTGCCTGGGTGCCTGACACGGGTGTCTCTTTTCGTTGCAGTGCTGAACTCGAAACGGTGCCGTGCGGCTGACGCGGTCAGGGACGGACACGTGAATGGCCGAGTTTACCGCCGTCGCATCAGTTCCATCAATTCGACGAGTTCACCCGAAGCACGCTCGACGTCGTCGTTGACAACGACCGTGTCGAACTCGTCCGCTGCAGCGAGCTCGATCCGTGCAGTGGCCAGACGCCGCTCGCGCTCAGCGCCGGTCTCGGTTCCCCTGCCCACCAGACGCCGCACCAGTTCCTGCCACGACGGCGGCGCGAGGAAGACGAAGTGGGCGTCCGGAAGCTGCTCGCGTACCTGCCGGGCGCCTTGCAGATCTATCTCCAGCAGTGGCAACCGCCCGTCCGCGATAGCCCGGCGCAGCGGTTCGCGCGGGGTGCCGTAACTCGCACGACCGTGCACAACGGCGTATTCCAGCAACTCATCCTGCTCGACGAGCTCGTCGAAGCGGTCCTGCCCGATGAAGTGGTAATGCACTCCGTCGATCTCGCCCGGGCGTGGGATGCGGGTCGTCACGGACACCGAGAGCCAGACCTGCGGGAAGTGATCGCGAATATAGGCCGAAACGGTGCCCTTGCCGACCGCGGTCGGCCCGGCAAGTACGAACAGTTGCGGCACCCCTCAGGCCTCGAACCGCTCCAGCAGGGCGGCGGCCTGGTGGACCCCGAGCCCACGCACCCGTCGGCCGCTCGAGATGCCGATATCGAGCATTATCTGAGCTGCTTTGATACGACCCACTCCGGGCATCGACTCCAGCAACGCCGACACCCTCATCTTGCCGATGACCTCGGAGGTCTTTCCCGCCTCGACGACGTCGCGCAGCGATCCCTGCGCATTCTTCAGGCGGTTCTTGATCTGGGCACGTTCGCGGCGAGCGTCTGCCGCCTTCTCCAGCGCCTGGGCTCGTTGCTCGGGCGTCAGTTGGGGAAGGGCCACCGGGATGCTCCTGCTTCGTGGAATGAGGTCGGGTCGAGCTGCCGAACAAGTGCCGGTAGCTAGTGGGACAACCTATCGGGGAAACCTAATGCGGTGCAGGCCCGCTGCGGCAATCCGGGGTCGGTGTTTCTGATCTCACACTGACCTCACGCACTGCATCGCAGTGCATCGGCCGTCCGGCGGGCGGCTGCCCGCAAAACGTGGGCATCGGGGCCTGCGGACAGTACATCGCGACTGCTGGCTGCCAGCACCCTGGATCGAGCGGTGCCGAAGACCGCGTCCAGCTCGGCCGGACCTGCGCCCTGCGCGCCCACACCCGGTGCGAGCACCGGTGTCACACCGGTCTCGAGCGCGAGATCGTGGGCTGCCTGACCCACGGTCGCGCCCACCACCAGTCCGATGCTGCCGAGCTCGCCGCGGTCGCGGGCAGCTTCATTGTCACGGTCGGCGCCCGCCGCGACGGCTCGGGCCACGCTCACGCCGTCGTGCATCGCGTGCTGCACCGCGGCGCCCTCAGGGTTGGAGGTCAGCGCGAGGACGAAGATGCCGCGACCCTGATCGTGTGCGAGATCGATCGCCGGTCGCAGCGACTCGTACCCCAGGTAGGGGCTGAGGGTGACGGCGTCGGGAGCATGCGGGCCCTCGCGCAGGTACGCCTCGGCGTAGGCCGACATCGTGCTGCCGATATCGCCGCGCTTCACATCCAGCACGCTCAACGTGCCCAGGTCACGCAACCCTGCGACCACCTCTTCCAGCAGCGCCACTCCCCCGGATCCGAAGACCTCGAAGAATGCCGACTGCGGTTTGACCGCAGCCACCTCGGCGCCGAAGGCCTCGACACAGGTCATCGCGAACGTGCGCACCCCGTCGTGCGTGTACGGCAGCCCCCACGACTGAACCAGCTCGCGGTGCGGATCGATCCCGGCGCAGAGCGGGCCGTATTCACGCATCGCCTCAGCGAGGCGCACGCCGAAGGGTGGCGCCTTGGGCAGTGCCGGCGCGGATGTCGTGGCCGACGCCGCCTCAGAGGGGGTCATTTCAGAGGGGGTCATTGCGCGGTGTACTCGAACAGTCCCTTGGCGTGCTCCTGCAACGGCTTGACCCGCATCGGGCCGGCGAGCTGCGATTCGATGCCCTGCACCGCGGCGGCCAGCTGCTGAACAGTGGTGATGATGGGCCTGTCCATGCTGGTGGTCGCGGCTCGGATCGCGTATCCGTCCGCGCGGGCGTCCTGACCGGAGGGGGTGTTCACGACCATCGCCACCTCCCCGCCCAGGATGCGGTCCACGATGGTGGGCTCACCCTTGGGGCCTACGCCCTCGCTGTGCTTGCGCACCACCTCGGCGTGGACGCCGTTGCGGCGCAACACATCTGCAGTTCCCGCCGTGGCCAGCAGATCGAAGCCCAGATCGGCGAGTCGTTTCAACGGAAAGATCATCGCCCGCTTGTCGCGGTTGGCGACGGAGACGAAAATCGTGCCTTTGCGCGGTAGGCCGGTGACCGCGTGCAGTTGACTCTTTGCGAACGCCGATCCGAAATCGTCGTCGATGCCCATCACCTCGCCGGTCGAGCGCATTTCCGGTCCGAGCAGACTGTCGACGACCTGACCCTGCGTGGTCAGGAAGCGCTTGAACGGCAGGATTGCCTCTTTGACGGCCGTAGGTGCAGTCGAGGGCAGCGTGCTGCCGTCGCCGGTGCTGGGCAGGATGCCCTCGTCGCGTAGCTGCTGGATGCTGGCGCCCAGCATCACCCGTGCTGCTGCCTTTGCCAGCGGCACCCCGGTCGCCTTGGCAACGAACGGAACCGTTCGACTCGCGCGAGGGTTGGCCTCCAGGACGTACAGGATGTCCTGGGCGAGCGCGTACTGCACGTTCATCAGGCCCCGTACACCGATGCCCTCCGCCAGCTTGCGGGTGTACTCACGCACCCTGGCGACCTCCGCCACCCCCAGGGTGACCGGGGGCAGCACACACGCCGAGTCACCGGAGTGGATCCCGGCCTCTTCGATGTGCTCCATGATGCCGCCGAGATACATGTCGTGCCCGTCGTACAGAGCATCCACGTCGATCTCGATCGCATCGTCGAGGAAGCGGTCGACCAGGACCGGGTGCTCCGAGGAGGCCTGGGTGGCCCGGGTGACGTACTGCTCCAGGGTTGCGTCGTCGTAGACGATCTCCATTCCGCGCCCACCGAGCACGTAGGAGGGCCGCACCAGCACCGGATAGCCGATTTCGTGGGCGACGGCGACCGCTTCGCTCGCGCTGTAGGCCGTTCCGTGCTTGGGCGCCGGCAGACCCGCTTCCGCGAGTACCCGCCCGAATGCGCCGCGGTCCTCGGCCAGGTCGATGGCCTCCGGGGAGGTACCGACGATCGGCACACCCGCTTCCTTCAGCGCCTTCGCGAGCCCGAGCGGAGTCTGCCCACCGAGCTGCACGATCACTCCGGCCAGCGGCCCGGCGGCACGCTCGGCGTACACGACCTCCAGCACATCCTCCAGGGTGAGCGGCTCGAAGTAGAGGCGGCTGGAGGTGTCGTAGTCGGTGGAGACTGTTTCGGGGTTGCAGTTGACCATCACGGTGTCGAACCCGGCATCCTGCAGCGCGAATGACGCGTGCACGCAGGAGTAGTCGAACTCAACGCCCTGCCCGATCCGGTTCGGACCAGAACCCAGGATCAGTACGGCCGGGCGCTCGCGGGGCGCGACCTCGGTCTCCTGGTCGTAGGTGGAGTAGTAGTAGGGCGTGTGCGCTGCGAATTCGGCTGCGCAGGTGTCGACCGTCTTGTAGACCGGGCGGACCCCGAGCGCGTGCCGCACGCCGCGCACGACGGCTTCTGGCATGTCCCGCAGCTGAGCGATCTGGGTGTCGGAGAAACCGTGCCGCTTGGCCAGACGTAGCAGCTTCGCGGTCAGTTCCGGCTCGGTGCGCACCCGCTCGGCGACAGAATTGATCAGCTCGATCTGGTCCAGGAACCACGGGTCGATCTTGGTGGCGTCGTGGACTTCCTCGACCGACAGTCCCGAGCGCAATGCCTGCTGGACGAGCACAATGCGCCCATCGGTCGGTGTACGTGCCTGGTCCAGCAGCGCCCGACCCATCGCCTTGGACGGTTTCGCGTCCGGGTCCCAGTGGAAGGCCGCTCCGGCGCGCTCCATCGAGCGCAGTGCTTTCTGCAGCGCCTCGGTGAAGTTGCGACCGATCGACATGGCCTCGCCCACCGACTTCATCGTCGTGGTCAGCGTTGGGTCGGCGGCCGGGAACTTCTCGAACGCGAAGCGGGGCACCTTGACCACGACGTAGTCCAGGGTGGGTTCGAAACTCGCGGGGGTCGCCTCGGTGATGTCGTTGGGCACCTCGTCCAGGGTGTAACCGATCGCCATCTTCGCGGCGATCTTGGCGATCGGGTACCCGGTCGCCTTGGAGGCGAGGGCGCTGGAGCGGGAGACCCGCGGGTTCATCTCGATCACGATGATCCGACCGTCGGCGGGATTGATCGCGAACTGGATGTTGCAGCCGCCGGTCTCGACGCCCACCTCGCGGATGATGGCGATGCTCACGTCGCGCAGCCGCTGGTATTCGCGGTCGGTCAAGGTCAGCGCGGGGGCGACGGTGATCGAGTCACCGGTGTGCACGCCCATCGGGTCCAGGTTCTCGATGGAGCAGACGATCACCACGTTGTCCGCGTGATCGCGCATGACCTCCAGCTCGTATTCCTTCCAGCCCAGGATGGATTCCTCCAGGAGCACCTCGGTGGTGGGGCTGGCCTGCAGTCCAGCCCCCGCGATCCGGCGCAGCCCTTCCTCGTCGTAGGCGAAACCGGAGCCGAGCCCGCCCATCGTGAACGAGGGGCGCACCACCATCGGGTAGCCGAGGTCGTCGGCGATCGCCAGGCAGTCCTCCATCGTGCGGGCAATGGTCGAGCGGGCCGACTCGGCACCGCACCGTGCCACCACGCCCTTGAAACGCTCGCGGTCCTCGCCGAGCTCGATGGCCTCGACATTCGCGCCGATCAGTGGGCAGTTGTACTTTTCCAGCACGCCCGCGTAGTGCAGCGCGATTGCCGTGTTCAGCGCGGTCTGCCCGCCCAGGGTCGCCAGCACGGCATCGGGGCGTTCGGCCGCGATGATCGATTCGACGACGGCCGGGTTGATCGGCTCAACGTACGTGGCGTCGGCGAACTCCGGGTCGGTCATGATCGTCGCGGGATTGGAGTTGACCAGGATCACCCGCAGACCCTCGTCGCGCAGCACTCTGCAGGCCTGCGTGCCCGAGTAGTCGAACTCGCATGCCTGACCGATCACGATCGGCCCGGAGCCGATGACCAAAACGCTCTTGATGTCTTCGCGACGAGGCACGCTCAGGACTCCTTGCTGGTGGTCATCAGGTCGATGAAGCGGTCGAAGAGGTAGGCGGCGTCGTGCGGACCGGCCGCGGACTCCGGGTGGTACTGCACCGAGAACGCCGGCAGGTCCAGGCATTCCAGACCCTCGACGACGTCGTCGTTGAGGCAGATGTGCGAGACCCTGACCCGGCCGAACTGCGCACCGGCGGGAGCCTGCGACTCACCCTCCAGCGGCGCATCCACGGCAAAACCGTGGTTGTGCGAGGTGATCTCGACCTTGCGGGTACGGCGATCCAGCACCGGTTGGTTGATTCCCCGGTGCCCGTACTTCAGTTTGTAGGTGCCGTAGCCGAGCGCCCGACCCAGGAGCTGGTTACCGAAGCAGATGCCGAAGAACGGGATGCGCGCCTGCAACACCTGCTGCAGCAGGTGTACCTGCGGAGCGGTCGCGGGGTCACCGGGACCGTTGGAGAAGAACACCCCGTCCGGCGCCAGCTCGGCGATCTGCTCGAACGTTGTGTCCGCCGGAAGCACGTGCACCTCGACCCCGCGGGCCGCGAGGTGCAGCGGTGTCGCGGCCTTGATCCCCAGGTCGAGAGCAGCGACGGTGAACCGCTTCTCACCGACTGCGGGCACCACGTACGGCTGTGCGGTCGACACCTCCGAGGCGAGTTCGGCTCCGACCATCGCAGGCGCCTCGCCCACTCGTGCCACGAGGTCGCCACGCAGCTCGTCGCCGGAGAAGATACCCACCCGCATCGCCCCGCGTTCGCGAAGGTGCCGGGTCAACGCCCGGGTGTCGATCCCGCAGATGCCGACGATGTGCTGATCGCGCAGGTCCTGCTCCAGGCTGCGCACCGAGCGCCAGTTGGAGGGTCGCAGTGCGGGATCGCGTACCACATAACCCGCGACCCAGATCCGCGCCGATTCCCCGTCCTCGTCGTTGACGCCGGTATTGCCGATATGCGGCGCCGTCATCACGACCACCTGGCGGTGATAGCTCGGGTCGGTGAGCGTCTCCTGGTAACCGGTCATGCCGGTGGAGAAGACCGCCTCGCCGAAGGTGACTCCGGTGGCGCCGTACTGCTCACCGGCAAAGGTGGTTCCGTCCTCCAGGACGAGCGTTGCCGGGCCACGGTCGAGCACATCGATGGTGGCTGAGGAATTGTCGGGTGAATTCACGGGTGCACCTCACCGTCGAGCAACGTGGCCCGACCTCGTAGGTAGGTGGAGTGCACGGCGCCGTCCAGCGCGACGCCGTGCCAGGGGTTGTTGCGGGACAGCGAGTGGGAGTCCGCACGGTCGACGATCGTGCGGCAGGACGGGTCGAACAGCACCACATTCGCGGGCGCACCGTCCTGCAGGCCCCGCCCGTGACCGGCCAGACCCGCGATCCGTGCCGGTGTCGTCGACATTGCCGCCGCCACCTGCGCCCAACTCATCGCACCGTCGCGCACCATCACCGTATGGACGACCTGGAGAGCCTGCTCCAGCCCGAGCATCCCGAATGCGGCCTCCTCGAAGGCGTGCTCCTTGTCGTGGCGCGCATGTGGGGCATGGTCGGTGGCGACGGCGTCGATGGTGCCGTCCGCGAGTGCTTCGCGCAGCACGAGGATGTCCTCGATCGGCCGCAGCGGCGGGTTGACCTTGAAGGTCGGATCGTAGGTCGAGACCTTTTCCACCGGCAGCATCAAGTGGTGCGGTGTGACTTCCGCTGTCACATCGATACCTGCCGCTTTCGCCCACCGGATGACCTCGACGGCACCAGGCGTGGAGACATGCGCGATATGCACGCGACTACCGGTGTGCCGGGCCAGCATCACGTCGCGAGCGACGATGACCTCTTCGGCAACGGCGGGCCAGCCGGGCAGACCGAGCCGTCCGGACAGTTCCCCTTCATGGGCGCACGCCCCCGGTCCGGCAAGGCGCGGGTCCTGCGCATGCTGCGAGACGACACCGCCGAAGGCTTTGACGTATTCCAGGGCCCGCCGCATGATCCGCGGATCATGCACGCACCTGCCGTCGTCAGAGAAGACCCTGACACCGGCGCGCGAGCGAGCCATCAGCCCCAACTCGGCCAGCTGCTCACCTGCCAGCCCCTTGGTCACCGCACCGATCGGTTGCACATCGACGAGGCCTGCCCTGCGACCCAGATCCAGGATGCGCTCGGCAGCTTCGGCGGTGTCGGTGACCGGGTCGGTATTGGCCATTGCCAGTACGGCGGTGAATCCGCCGGCCGCAGCGGCAGCCGATCCGGTCAGGACCGTCTCGGCGTCCTCCCTGCCGGGCTCGCGCAGATGGGTGTGCAGGTCCACCAGTCCCGGCAGCACAATGAGCCCGTCGGCGTCGATACGGCGGGCATCGCCGGGTACGTCGGCAGCAGCCACTTCCCGGCGTACGACGCCGTCGATCAGCAACAGGTCTGCACGACCCTCCCCGACGATGTTGCCGCCATGGATCAGGTACGTGTCGCTCATCCGTGCCTCTTGCCTCGATGGGTTATTCACCGGCGCCTCCCAGCAGGTGGTAGAGCACACTCATGCGGATCGCGACGCCGGCCGAGACCTGGTCCAGGATCGCCGAGCGCGCTTCGTCAGCCGCGTCTGCGGTGATTTCCAGGCCGCGATTCATCGGACCGGGGTGGGCGATGACCGCGTCGGGGCGCAACAGCGCCAGCCGTGCACGGGTGAGGCCGTACCCGACGGTGTATTCGCGTGGCGTCGGGAAGTACCCGCCGTTCATCCGTTCCTTCTGCACGCGCAGCATCATCACGGCATGCGCATCGGGCAGCACAGCATCCAGGTCGTAGGACGTGGCGAATCCGGCCGCCGCACTCCATGCGGCGATACCGCTGGGCATCAGTGTCGGCGGCGCCACGAGGGTGACCTGCGCACCGAGTGTCTTCAACAGCAGCAGATTGCTGCGCACGACCCGGGAGTGGGTCAGGTCGCCCGCGATGACGATGTGCTTTCCGGCCAGGTCGCCGATGCGCCGGCTGATCGTGTAGGCATCCAGCAGCGCCTGAGTGGGATGCTCGTGCGTCCCGTCGCCGGCGTTGATTACCCCAGCGTCGATCCAGTCGGCCACCTGTGCGGGCGCACCGCTCGCGTGATGCCGGATCACCATGGCGTCCACCCCCATGGCCGCCACTGTCGTCACGGTGTCGCGCAGCGACTCGCCCTTGCTGACCGAGGACCCTTTGGCGGAGATGTTGATGACGTCTGCCGACAGCCACTTACCCGCGATCTCGAAAGAGGATCGGGTGCGCGTGGAGTCCTCGAAGAAGAGGTTGACCACCGTACGACCGCGCAGTGCCGGCAACTTCTTGACGTCGCGGTGCTGTACCTCGTGCATCTGGGTGGCGGTGGCCATGATGGCCAGGATCTCGTCCCGGTCCAGATCCGCCGCAGACAGCAGGTGCTTCACTGCGTCACCTGGTCGCCGCTGCGAACCGGGTCCGCGACGCCGGGCGGGGCGATGATCCGTACCTCGTCCACCCCGTCGTCTTCGACCAACGACACGTGGACCCGTTCACTGAGAGCCGTGGGCAGGTTCTTGCCCACGTGGTCGGCCCGGATCGGCAGCTCGCGATGACCCCGGTCGATCAGGACCGCGAGGCGCACCGCCCGGGGACGACCCAGATCGCCGATCGCGTCCAGGGCGGCTCGCACGGTGCGTCCGTGGAAGAGCACATCGTCGACCAGGACAACGACGGCGTCGTCGACACCGACCGAGGGGATCTGGGTCGCGGCTGCGGCGCGGATCGGCTGAGTGCGGAGGTCGTCGCGGTACAAGGTGACGTCCAGCGTGCCGGTCGGGACCACGACGCCCTCGACATCGGCGATGGCATCGGCAAGGCGGGCGGCAAGCGTGGCACCGCGCCTGGGGATACCGAGAAGCACGAGATCTTCGGCACCTTTGTTGCGTTCGAGCAGCTCGTGCGCAATGCGGCGCAGAGCTCGGGATATCTCCCGGTCGGACAGGACCACCCGGCCGAGGGAAAAAGCCGGATCAGCGGATGTGGCGGGGTCTGCACGCGTCACAGCGTCAGGACCTCCTTCGCCGCCTCGCAGGACGGATCGTTAAAGGATGTCTGTCGGAGTTGAGAGTAGCCCTTTCGGGATCGAGGTCGCGTCACGGTCCGACAGATGGTTGCCGGCTGCAGGGGCGGCCGGGGCAATCGACCCGGTATCGCCGGCCCGCGGTCAGCTCAGGTAGGCCGAGACGTCGACGATGAGGGTCAGGGTGGTCGAGGACCGGTTGGTGAAGGTCAGCGTGCCGTTCGCGGCAATCGGCATCAGCGCCGTGTTCGAAACCGGCCCGCCGCGGCCGAACTCGAACAGCGAGGCCGCCCCGGACGCGCCACCTGCAAGAGATCCGCTGGCGCCCACCGGGCCTACCGACATTGCCACCTGCACGCCCTTCGCGCTGCTGGGCAGCGGCGTGCCGTAGGTATCACGCACGCGGACCGAGACGGACCGGTCGGCAGCCAACTGGAAGCGTTGCGGATGGACGGCGGTACCAGCTGCACTGGAGAGCACCCGGGTCTGCGGCACCTGGGTCCACTCACCCCGATATGCGGGGCTGCCACCTCCGTATGCCTGCACGTCCACCAGCAGCTGCAGCGCCATCGGGGAGCGATTGGTGACCGTGATCGTGCCGTCCCGTTGCAGTCGGATGAGCGCGGTACCGGCGACAGTCGCCCGCGGCCCGAAGTTCAGGACCGACGTG
>JALYUK010000163.1 GCA_030853805.1 Actinomycetota bacterium
CGATGACTACGGGTCTCGGTTTCCCGGTGTAGGCGCCGCGGGCGGCAGCGGTAAAGAGGTCGCCTCGTCTCACCTGTCGGGCTCCCCCTCGGCGTCCCAATCGGCGGAGATGGCGTCGACGAAGTCCTGGTCATCGCCCTCGTACTCGCTCGCTGCGATGACAGCGGACTGGTGGTGAGCTTGCGCTACAAACTCTGGGGCCCGGACGTCGGGTACCCATATCTGAACGGGTCGCAGCCCCTGTTCGCGCAAACGCGCGCGATGCGCGCGTACCCGATCTCGCGTTCCTGCCATACCGCAACGTTACATGTAACGACGTCGTTCGACAACGACGGGCGTTCCGCAACGGGATCCGTGACCGGTCAGTGGTCGTTAAGCCTTAGGCGTCGCCTTGGTAATCGCGCGAGCTCACAATTTGCCCGTTGCGGACGGTGATGACAAAGATGTTGCGTCGCCGGATGTGCTGCTGTGCGGCCGTTCCCGTTCGTACAGTGCCGTGGTAGGTGAACTCGGCAATGATCACCTCGGGATTGCCGGTGTCGTGCACAACGATGTCGCTGACGTTCAGGCGCAGGCCGAGGTTGTGCAGGGCGGTGAAGTGCTCGAGTAGTTCGCTGCGGCCGTGCAGGATGCGGTGTGCGTCGGGCCCCAGAGGGTGTTCAACGATGGCGTCGGGGGCGTAGAGCTGAGGTAGTTCCTCCCACCGCTGGCTGGTGATGGCGTCGAGGTAGTGGGTGAACACCTGAGGGGGCGTGTGGCCCTGTTTGGTCCTCATTTCATGCCGCCGTCTCATTGATCGGTTTCCGAGCGGCGCCCAGTTCCGCAACGAGCCGTATGAGCTGGTGCCGGAGGTATTGGTCGACGAGTCGGCCTGTGGAGTCGAACTGGCGGTACGCGTGCGGGACGAGCAGTTCGGCCTGCAGAACCTGGGCGCCTATCGCCGTCAAAACCTTGCGAGCGTCGGCTTGGGCCCGGGCGGTACCACCAGGGCTGGGACTAGCGCCGATAACCGCCACGGGCTTATCTCGCAGCACATTATCGGGGAAGGGCCGTGACGCCCAGTCAAGCGCGTTCTCCAACTGCCCGGGTAGCGAGCCGTTGTACTCGGGGGTGGCGATCAGCATCGCGTCAGCCTCGGCGATGGCAGCCCGCATGGCGTGCACGAGAGGCCCGGCGTCGCTCTCGTGATCTTCACTGAACGCAGGCATCGATGCCAGGTCACCCCACGTCATCAGCTTTGTTCCGACCGGCGCCACGGCTGCGGCTTCGGCCAGCAGCTTGGTGTTGTAGGACTGAGAGCGCAGGCTCCCGGAGATTGCCAGGATGACGGAGGGGGTGCTCATGTCAAATCCTAAAGTAACTGTTGCGCGGATATTTGTCGGTGCAACCACAATGATGCGAGGAGGACCATCCTCGCGTCAAGTATATTGTCGCCATGAACGATTCCGCACTGGATGATCCACGGTTGACCCTGGCCGGCTTGTTCATCGAGACCTGTGGTGGCCTGACCGCCCAGTTGAGCCCCGTTCACGCCGCTCACGGTCTGGCTGGAACCGACTTCGACGTCCTGATCCGTCTGGCGCGCTCACCCGACTGCCGGCTACGGATGAATGACCTGGCCAGTCAGACCGACCTGTCCACCAGCGGCATCACCCGCATCGTCGACCGGCTTGAGCGCCTCGGCCTGGTCCGACGCGACAGAGAACCGGACGATCGACGTGGCTGCGCCGCGGTGCTCACCTCTCAAGGACACCAAACGCTTGCCGCAGACCTGCCGCAGCTGCTCGATACGATTCAACGCTGCCTCATTGACCCGCTCACCCCCACCCAGATTCAAGAACTCACCAACGGTCTGCGAGTCCTGCGCGATGCCCTACGACCAGCTGCGGTCACGCGAACGCACTGACGCGAATACCAACCGTGCCGGCGCAGTGCCGTAAGCGGAACGTCCTACGGCGACCAGAACCCACCCTCCTGAGCGACCACAGGACAAGATCATCATCG
>JALYUK010000173.1 GCA_030853805.1 Actinomycetota bacterium
ATTTTCTGCGCGGTCGGATCCTCGACCTGGCCGTCACAGGGGTCGAGCTGGGCTCGTTCAGCGTGCTGAAGACCTTCGACCCGCCGCCCCAGGCGTTCCAGGGGCTGCTGGTGACAGGCGTGCAGCGACATGGCAAGTTCATCGACCTGGACGTCGACGGCATCCACCTGATCTTCCATCTGGCACGCGCAGGATGGGTGCGTTGGTATGAGAAGGCGCCCGCCACCGTGTTGCGGCCGGGCAAGTCGCCGATAGCGCTGCGGGCACACTTTTCCGACGACTCCGGTTTCGACCTGACCGAGGCGGGCACCCAGAAGCGCCTCGCGGCCTACATCGTCCGCTCGCCGAGCGACGTGCCGGGTATTGCTTCACTGGGCCCTGATCCGCTGCACGAGAGCTTCACCGCCGATGCCTTCGCGGGAATTCTGGACGGTCGCCGCACCCAGATCAAGGGTCTACTGCGTGACCAGTCGATCATCGCCGGGGTCGGCAACGCCTACTCCGACGAGGTGCTGCATGCGGCACAGCTGTCGCCGTACGCCGTCGCCGGTGCACTGGATGATGACCAGGTTGCTCGGTTGTACGACGCGTTGCGTGCGATCCTGCTCGGTGCGGTCGCGGCGGCATCCGGCAAGCCCGCGAAGGACCTCAAGGACGCCAAACGGGCCGGGATGGCGGTGCACGGCCGCGCCGGTGAGGGGTGCCCGGTGTGCGGTGACGTGGTGCGCGAGGTCTCATTCGCGGATCGGTCGATGCAGTACTGCGCGACCTGCCAGACCGGCGGCAAGGTGCTCGCCGACCGCCGAATGTCCCGGCTACTGAAATAGCTCGGAAGGCACCACCTCAGAAGTCGAGCGCTGACTCGTCACCCTTTGGAATCGCCGCGGAGCGTGCGCAGGTGTCCTGAGTTGTGTCCGATGTAGCTGCTCATTCGATGCGGGCGATGACGCTGCCGACATGCCGTAGCGCCTTGTCGGTGTCGATCTGCGGGTTCCGACCGGCCTGGAAGAGCACGATGATGTCCGAGCCACCGAACTGGAAGTAGCCGAATTCGGCGCCTTTGGTCAGGGTCGTGTCCTTGCCGGCGGTCATGGTGACGGACGCGACGTGGGACATCCCTACGGGGACCACGGCCACGATGCCGACGTCGCCGCACTCGGAGTCAGTGGTGTCGAGGGTGAGCGCGCCGTGTACCTGGGTGAACTCGTAGCCGGTTTCGGTGCTGTCCATGGACTGCAGTTCGTGATCGGCGAGGTCGACCTCCATGTAGACCGTTCCGGAGATCACGAACGATTCCTTGACGGTGCCGGCGACCGGGGTGTGGAAGCGGTGGTATGACGAGGGCGGCAGCATGTAGTGCACGAAGGTGCCCCCCGCGAACGCGTCCGCGTATTCGCTGCCTTTCAGGAGGTCTTTGATGTTGCCGTAGGTGTGGGTCTGCTTGATGGTGGTGGCGGGGATGTTGGACTCGTCGTCGATGTCGTAGATGTGTTTGAAGAGGCAGTCCGCCGGTGAGGTGACCACGTGGTTGTCGCCCGGGCTGGTGATGGGGCGCAGGCCCGGATTCAACTCGCGGGCGAAGAACTGGTTGAAGGTGAGCCACCCGCTGGGCGCGTTCGGGTGCCCGTTGACCAGGGACTCCCCGATCGTGTACTCCGGAGCGTTCTTGATGAAGGACTCCAAAATGTCCTGGTTGAAGGACTGGGGGCTGTCCAGGAAGCTGCCCCACTGGCGGGCGAACTGGGTCAGCCAGTCCCCGAACGCGTCGTTGTTCTGGAGCGTGGAGCTCTTGTCGTCGCCGACCTGCTGGTCGACCAGCCAGAAGAAGTGCGCCAGCCTGATGCTGACCTCTTTGGCGTACCGCTCTTCCGGTGCGGTGTCCTTCCAGGCCGCGTCGTCGCTCTGTTGCGGCACCCAGGCGATGAAGGAGCGCAGGTACGCGTCATATCCCTCCAGGTCCGTGGGCCAGTCCAGCGCGGCCAGGATCTTGGGGTCCAGGTCCTGGTGGGCGCGATCACTGGCTTGTTTCAGGGATTGTTCGACCATCCTCGTGAGGTCATTGCCCTCACGTTCGAGCATGGTGTGCAGGTCGGTGACGATCTGATCGGACTGAGTCACGGTTCTCCTCGATGCGGGTGCCACATAGGACAATATTTGCAGTATGCAATAAATAGTACGCCTCTGTGCTTCCCCCTGCGAGCGGTTGATCGGCGTGGTCTACCTGGTCGCCACGATCATCAGCAAGGCGACGTCGAACCGCCGCCGCTGAGCCAGGCAGGCCACGTGCGCTGCGCACACCAACTGCTCAGGCGAGCACATCCAGCAGGGTCGGCTCGAACGCTGTTGCGATCCCGGCGTATCCGGCGTCGTTGGGATGGAAGTAGTCGGCCGCGAGCAAGCCACGCCACGACGTCGGACCGGTGACCCGCAGGTCGCACATCACGATGGCTCCCGACGCGGCGGCTGCTTCGACATGCACATTGGCGCGGCCGGCGGCCTTGGTGGGGTGGGGCAGAGTCGCGACGATGGTGCCGCGGGGTACCCGGGCCACCAGGTGCGCGTAGGCCCCCGACAGGGCGGCACGGCGCGCACGCCCACCGAAGAGGTCGTTCGAGCCGACCATCACGGTCACGACGTCGCCCGGGCGAACCCCGATCTGCTCCAGCGCCGGGAGTTGCTGGTCCAGCACGTCGGACACGCAGGCGCCGTTGGCCGACAGATTGAGCACCTGCAGGTTGTGGCCGCTCGCAGCCAGTCGGCGAGCGAGTTGGCCGACCCATCCGGCGTCGTATGCGCTGGCGCCGATGCCCTGCGACATCGAGTCACCGAGCACGATCCACCGCCGCCCCGCCGTCTGAAGTGTCGCGATGTTGCCGGCGTGCCACGCATCCGCGTACGGATCGGCCTGACTCCACACGTCGGCCACCCCCGGGATCACGGCGCGCATCGCGCGTACGACACGACCGGGGCCGCGTCCGGTGCGGTTGTCGTACGCCAGGTGCGGTTGCCCGCTCAGAGCACGTGCGGGTTGCTGAAGGCGGTGTTCGCGGCGGTCATCGGCTTGCCCGCCGACTCCCACGCACGCATCCCGCCATCGACGTTGACGACGTCGAAACCCTGCTGGGTCAGCCACGCCACGGCCTGCGAGGAGCGGCCCCCGGATCGGCAGACGACCGCAAGGGTGCTGTCATCGGACGGCAGGTCGCTCAGCCGGGTCGGCAGGTCGCCCAGCGGAATATGCACGGCACCCGGCGCGTGACCTGCATCCCATTCGTTCTGCTCGCGCACGTCCAGCAGCACGGCGTCGTCGGACAACTGGGCAGGAGTGATGTCGTCGCTCATGTCCCCCATTCTCCCGCATACGCTGACGCGGGTGAACGTGCTCTCGATCCAGTCCAGCGTCGCGTACGGTCACGCGGGCAACAGCTCTGCGGTCTTCCCGCTGCAACGCCTCGGGCACGAGGTGTGGCCGGTGCACACCGTTCACTTCTCCAACCACACCGGGTACGGCCACTGGCGCGGAATCGTCTTCGACCCGCAGGTCGTTGCCGACGTGATCACCGGCATCGAGGAGCGCGGCGTCCTGGGCACCTGCGACGCGGTGTTGTCCGGATACCAGGGCGACCCGGCCGTCGGGGAGGTCGTGCTGGACGCCGTGGCCCGGGTCAAGGCCGCGAACCCGGCCGCTATCTACTGCGCCGACCCGGTGCTGGGCGACGTGGGCCGTGGCTTCTACGTCCGGCCCGGCATCCCGGAGTTCATGCGGGACGCCATTGTGCCCGCTTGCGACATCCTGACCCCCAATCAGTTCGAGTTGGAATACCTGACCGGCACCGTGATCGGTTCAGTGGCCGACCTGCTTGCCGCAATCGAGGCATTGCGCCGGCAGGGCCCGGCCACGGTCCTGGTCACCTCGGTGCAGACCGACCGGACGCCGGCGGGCTCCCTGCAGATGGTCGCGGTCGGGCCGGACGGCGCGTACTGCGTCACGACGCCGAAGCTGCCGATACAGGTCAGCGGTAGCGGTGATCTGACCACGGCGATCTTCCTCGCCCGGCTGATGACCGACGGTCTCGCAACTGCGCTGGCCAGCACTGCGGACTCGGTCTTTGCGGTCATCGAAGCGACCGATCGGTCCGGATCGCAGGAATTGCAGTTGATTGCTGCTCAGGATGCGATCGCCGTGCCCAACGGCAGGTTCGAGGCAGTCGCGTTGTGACGAGGTCCGCTACGCAGACAACGCCGCGCGGCCTGTTCATTCTCGCCCTCGGTGTGCTGTCGGCGTTCGGGCCGTTGTCGATCGACCTCTATCTGCCCGGTCTGCCGCAGGTCGCCCAAGATCTGCAGGTCTCACCCGGTGGTGTTGCGCTGACATTGACCGCGTGCACGGTCGGGTTGGGTGCGGGTCATCCGGACCGGAGTTGGTTCGGCTGTATTCGTTGATGTTCGCCGTCAACGGGCTGGCCCCCGTGCTCGCGCCACTGCTCGGCGGCCAACTGATGCGCGTGGCGTCGTGGCGGATCGCTTTCGTGGCGCTCGCAGTGCTCGGCGTGCTGATCTTCGCGCTCGTCGGGCGAGTGGTGCCGGAGTCGCTACCGAGTGCGCAGCGCCACCGAGGCGGGCTCGTACACGCTGCAGGTGCCTACCGAATGCTGCTGCGTGACCGGCAGTTCGTCGCCCAGGTGTTGATCGGGGCATTCGCCTTCGCGGCTCTCTTCGCCTACATCTCGGCGGCGCCGTTCGTGCTGCAGGACCACTACGGCTTCTCCGAGCAGCTGTTCAGCGTGGCGTTCGCAACGAACGCCGTGGGGCTTGTCCTCGGCACGCGGGTGGCCGAGCGAGTGGGCCTGCCGCGCGGCCTCGTTGTGTTGCTGACCGGATCAGTGGCCGTCCTGCTGAGCGGACCGACCGGCCTCGGGCTCGCGCTGCTGCTGCCCGGATTCTTCGCCGTCGGCACGGCGATCGGGCTCTGCCAGCCGATCGTGACCGCCCAGGCGATGCAGGCACACCGGCACGCCGCCGGAGCCGCCTCGGCCCTGCTCGGCGCCACCCAGTTCATCATCGGCGGGGCCGTCGGGGCAGTGGCTGCTCACGGCGCTTCGAACGGTCCGCTACTGCTCGGGGTCATCATGACGCTGTGCGCCGTAGTCGCCATCGTGATGGCGGCCGTCGCGCGGCCAGGGGGTTAACATGAGGGCGTGAGCAACGAGAGACGTCTGATTATCGGTCGGCGCGCGGGGATCTGATCCGCAGCCGGTTGACACCGCGCGCCCATCACCCACCGGTGATAGGGCGCTTTTTTAATCTCCAGACCAGAGTTACAGAGGACCAGCCATGATCCAGGACCTGCTCGACAGCCCAGTTCCCGATGCGGCGTCGACCGAGGCATCGACCACGACCGGCGCGCGCTGGATCACGCGCAGGCTGCGCGAGCTCGGCATCCGCACGGTCTACGGGTACCCCGGCGGCGCGATCATGCCGCTCTACGACGCCCTCTACGACGGTGGACTGACCCATGTTCTGACGCGGCATGAGCAGGCCGCCGCCCTCGCCGCCATCGGGCACGCGCGCTCCAGCGGACAGGTCGGGGTCTGTATCGCCACGTCGGGACCGGGTGCCACGAATCTCATCACCGGCCTCGCCGATGCGCTGCTGGACTCGGTGCCGATCGTCGCGATCACCGGGCAGGTCGCGTCCCCACTCATCGGCACCGACGCTTTCCAGGAGGTCGACGTGCTCGGCCTGTCGCTGAGCTGCACGAAGCACAGCTATCTCGTACGCGATATTGCCGACCTGCCGCGAGTGCTGGACGAGGCCTTCGACATTGCCCGCAGCGGGCGCCCTGGGCCCGTGCTCATCGATGTGACCAAGGATGTGCAGCTGGCGGCGATGCCTGTTCCGGCAGCTGCAGCGACCGTCGGCCGGTCCGAGCCGGTGGCCGTCGACGCTGTGGCCATCAGTGCGGCCCGCGAGCTGATCCTCGCGGCGCAACGCCCGATGCTGTATGTCGGTGGCGGTGTCCTCGCAGCCGGCGCGATCCAGGAACTACGCGCGTTCGCACAGTTCAGCGACATCCCGTCGACGTCGACCGTCAAGGGCCTGGGCACCGTCGGAGGCGACCGGCCTCTGCATCTGGGCATGCTCGGCATGCATGGCACGAAGGCGGCGAACCTGCTGGTCCAGGAGTGCGACCTGCTGATCGCCGTCGGCGCCCGTTTCGATGACCGTGTCACCGGGCATGTTCCCGGCTTCGCGCCGCTCGCCAAGGTCATCCACCTCGATATCGACGCGGCCGAGGTCGGCAAGATTCGCGCAGCCGACGTCAGCGTCCTCGGCGACCTGCGGTGGGTGCTGCCGCAGCTTGCGGTACGCCCGTCGATCGATCCCTGGCGGCAACGGGTGCGTGAGATGGCGGCGGTTCACGGATGGCGCTACGACCACGCGGGGCCCGGCATCTACGCACCGGCCCTGCTCAAGGAGCTGTCCGACCGGATGCCGGCGCGCACGGTCGTCACGACAGATGTCGGGCAGCACCAGATGTGGGCCTGCCAGCACGTCAGCGTCGAGCACCCCAGTGACTTCATCACCTCCGGCGGCCTCGGCACGATGGGATTCGGCCTGCCGGCAGCGGTCGGAGCGCAGCAGGCCAGGCGCGAGGACATGGTCGTGTGTGTGACCGGCGACGGTTCGATCATGATGAATATCCAGGAACTGGCGACCCTGGGGCGCTACGACCTGCCGGTGAAGATCGTGCTCCTGGACAACCAGCGGCTGGGGATGGTCCGCCAGTGGCAGGAGCTGTTCTTCGACGGCCGCTACAGCGAAACCACGCTGGAGGACAACCCCGACTTCGTCGCGCTGGCCGCAGCGTTCCGGATCCCCGGCCGACGGATCGAAGCCAAGGAGGAGGTCGCGGAGGGCATTGCCGACCTGCTCGGCGCGCCGGGAGCATTCTTGCTGCAGGTGTCGATCGATGCGCAGGAGAACCTCTGGCCGCTCGTCCCGCCCGGCGCCAGTAACACCCAGATGATGGAGCAGGCGTGATGCTGGGGC
>JALYUK010000184.1 GCA_030853805.1 Actinomycetota bacterium
AACCCCTGCTCGAGGTCGGCGATGATGTCGTCGATGTGCTCGATACCCACCGCCAGGCGCACCAGCCCGGGGGTGACTCCGGCGAGCAGCCGGTCCTCGTCGCTGCCCTGGGAGTGGGTGGTGGACGCCGGGTGGATCACCAGCGAGCGCACGTCACCGATATTGGCGACATGGCTGTGCAGCACCAGCGCCTCGACGAACTTCTTGCCCGCCTCGACACCGCCGGCGATCTCGAAGGCGAGCACGGCGCCGGACCCGCGCGGGGTGTACTTCTGCGCGAGCTCGTAGAAGTCGCTGTCCGGCAACGAGGCCCACCGCACCGACTCCACCTGCTCGTGCTCGTGCAGCCATTCGGCGACGGCCTTGGTGTTCTCCAGGTGCCGGTCCATCCGCAGGCTGAGCGTCTCGATGCCCTGGGAGATCAGGAATGCGTTGAACGGTGACACCGAGGATCCGAGGTCGCGCAGACCCTGCACGCGGGCCTTGAGGATGAACGCGAGGTTGGCACCCAGCGGACTGCCGACGCCGAGATCACGCGCGTAGACCAGCCCGTGGTAGCTCTCCTCGGGCGTGTTGTAGTTGGGGAACTTCTCCGGGTCGGCGCCGAAGTCGAAGTTGCCGCTGTCCACGATGACGCCGGCGATCGACGTACCGTGACCGCCCAGGTATTTGGTGGCCGAGTGCAGCACGATGTCGGCGCCGTGCTCGATCGGGCGCAGTACGTAGGGGGTACCGATGGTGTTGTCGACGATCAGCGGCACCCCGAGCTCGTGCGCGACGTTCGAGACGGCCTCGATGTCCAGGATCTCCACCTTGGGGTTGGAGATCGTCTCCCCGTAGAACAGCTTGGTGTTCGGCTGGGCGGCTGCCCGCCAGCTCTCCGGGTCCTTGGTGTCTTCCACGAAGGTCACGTCGATGCCGTACTTGGGCAGCGTGTGCTTCAGCAGGTTGTAGGTGCCGCCGTACAGGCACGGGCTGGCCACGATGTGGTCACCGGCCTCGGCGATGTTCAGGATTGCCAGCGTTTCGGCGGCCTGACCGGACGCGACCATCAACGCGCCGACTCCGCCTTCGAGGTTGGCGATCCGCTGCTCCACGACGTCGGTCGTGGGGTTCATCAGCCGGGTGTAGATGTTGCCGAACTCTTCCAGACCGAACAACTTCGCTGCGCGCTCGGTGCTGGGGAAGACATAGGACGTGGTCTGGTAGATCGGCAGGGCGCGCGAGGTGGTCGCGGCGTCCGGCTCCTGGCCGGCGTGGATCTGGCGGGTTTCGAAGGACCAGGCGGGGGTGTCGGTCATGGGGCTGCCTTTCATCGCGGGGCGACATCGAGCAGCTCGCGCTGCATCGATGATGCAGCGGATTGCGGGGTAGCCCACGATCCGCGCTTGCCTGCGGGCGATCTGCGCCCACCGGCCAGGTCTTCACCCGGGGCACCCCACCGCGGAGGAGGGTTGCCGGCCAGCAAACCGGGGCTTAACGCTGGCACTCATGACCTAGAACAGGATGTTATGGCAGAACGTCCTGCGGTAATCCGTTCATCTCACGATGCGAACGGCAATCTCACTGGTTGGCAGCCTCAGAGCAGCTGGGCGACCGTGTAGATCAGCAACCCCACGAGACCGCCGACCAGGGTGCCGTTGATGCGGATGAACTGCAGGTCGCGCCCGACATGCAACTCGATACGGGTCGCAGCCTCTTTGCCGTCCCACCGCTCGATGGTCGTGGTGATGACCGAGGTCAACTCCCGACCGTAGGTGGTGACGATGTAGCCGACCATGCTCTCCAGCCGGTTCTGCAGCGAAGCGCGCAGGTCGTCGTCGGTGCTTACCCGCTCCCCCGCGTCGATCAGGGCCCGCGACAGCCGCGCATGCAGGTCGCTCTCTTCGTCGCGCAGCCCGTCCAGCACCGCCGTCCGCACCGAGTTCCACAGGGCCAGCACCACATCGGGCACGGACGGGTGGGTCAGCAGGTGCGCTTTCAGCGACTCGGCCTGAGCCATCGTCGCCTCGTCGTGCTGCAGGTTGTCCGCGAGCTGGCGCAACAGGTTGTCCAGCGCCTCCCGGGTCTGGTGCTGGGGGTCATCGCGTACATCCGCCAGGAAGCGCAGCATCTCCAGGTGCAGGCGCGTGGTCACCGTGTCGTCCAACCATTTCGGGGACCACCAGGGCGCACGGGCATTGAGGATGTCCACGATCGCTTCGGGGTTGGCAGCCACCCAGTCGTGGATCTCGCGCACCCCCAGATCGACCAGCGCGGTATGCGACTTGTCCCGCAGGATCCCTTCCAGCAGGTGTCCCGCGATCGGGGCGATGGGCTCTTGGCTCAGCCGTGGAAGGACCAGTCGGTCCAGCAGATCGAGCACTTCGCGGTCGTCGATGGATTCCAGCCCGCGGGCCACCAACGGAGCGGCGGTCCGCACGACGCGCCGGCTGTTCTCCGGCACCGCGAGCCACCGACCCACCCGCAGCGGGATCTGGGCGGCGGCCAGGCGTTCCTGCACCGTGTCCGGCGTCAGGAAGTTCTCCGCGACGAACTCTTCCAGGCTGGCCCCGATGGCGTCCTTGCGCTCGGGAATGATCGCGGTGTGCGGTATCGGCAGCCCCAGCGGGTGCCGGAAGAGGGCGGTCACGGCGAACCAGTCCGCCACGGCGCCGACCATCGCCGCCTCGGCCGTCGCGTTCACATAGGCCCAGGCACCGCCCACCCCGTGGGTCAGCACGAAGACCACCGCCGCGAACAGCAGCAGACTCAGGGCCACCAGGCGCATCTGCCGCAGCCCGGCGCGGCGGGCCACATCGCCCTCGCTCAGGAGGAGGCCCGGGGAGCGCTGGCCCGTGTTCAGCTCTTCCACCCGGCGGTCGCAGCGCCCGAGCTGGTCGAGGAGAAGAGCAGCGTCAGCTGCTTGAGATCTGAACCGGCCTTGACCTGGTAGATCAAGGTGCCCGACCCCTCCTTCACCGTGTCACTCATCGAGACCCCGTTCAGCTGCTGGGAGCTGGGGATCACATTGGAGAAGCTCTTTGCGGCGCAGGCCGTCCGGGCCGGGTCGAACAGCGAGAAGCTGATGTAACTGAAGTAGAACGACGAGCCCTTGAGCATGCTGGCCCGCACGTCGACGGCGACGTATTCGTAGCCGTCGTCGGGCGCTCTCTCCGCAGGGGAGGACACCACGCGGGGGGCCTTCGCAGACACCTCGATCTGGCGGTCGAACTGGTCGTTGATGGTCGCTGCCGTGCCGAACGACTTCAGCGCCACGGTGGTGGAGTACTGCGGGCCGTAGTTCGTGCCGGCAGCGGAGCACAGACCTGCGTCGGCACCCGTTGCACCGGAGGAACTGCCGCCACTGGAGGTGCTGCCCCCCGCGCTGGTCGAGCTGCCGCCACCATTGGCGGAGCTCGATGCAGTTGCGGACACCGCTGGGGGCGCCTGCACCCCGGGCGCGCTCTCGGGTCCGCACGCTGCGAGCGAGCCCGCAACGGTCAGCACTGCAGCACACGTTGCCAGGCGGTAGCCGGTAGTTGGTCGGCGCATCAATCCTCCATCGATGTAGGGGTCCACGATCTCATGGTGAGGGTCATCACGGCGTATGCCGTTCGCGGGGATGACACAGGGTGCTCGATCGCCGCCGAGGCGACGCGTCGGGCGACGGGCAGCGCTCAGCTGGTCCACTTGACGGTTGCCGTGGTGCGGAACTGCCCGTTGTAGGCGACCACCAGCTTGGTGAGGTCCTGCCCGGAGGGCACCTCGTAGACCAGGCTGCCGGTTGCCGAGGTGGTGCTCGAGCTCAAGCTGGACCCGCGCCACGTCTGGTCGCTGGACAATCCGTTCAGGTAGGACCTGCGGCACAGGTTGCCTTGCTCGTCGGACATCGAAAAGGTCGTCGACCCGACGAAGGCGCTGGCGCCGGCGACCAGGTTCGCGGTGATCTGCACACCGACCAACATGGTGCCAGGGTGGGCCGAAAAACTTCCCCCGGTCACCACGCGAGGTGCCTCCACCTTGATACCGACCCTCACCTGCGAATCGTTCTTCTTGATGACGGCCGTCGATCCGTAGGCGCGCGCCGGGGTGTCAGCGCTGGGGGTCGGGCCGATTCCCGGTGTTGAACTGGAGCACACGTTGCTCGCCGAACTGGAGCCATTCGGGGTGGTCACCGGCGGGGACGCACCCGGCGAGGACGAACTCGACGTG
>JALYUK010000188.1 GCA_030853805.1 Actinomycetota bacterium
GTCTACGTCTTCTGCTGCCGCGGGAACGGCCCACCCGGTCGCCGGCCGGGTGATGCGTGCCATCGTTCGTATCGGACGCCGGGTCATAATCGTGCTGGTGGGGGGTGTCCTGGCATTAGGGGTCGCGGCTTTCGTCTACAACCACAACACCAGTGACACTGTGCCTGTCCCCGCCCTGGACGCGCACGGCCACACCGTCGCCACCGGTGACCTGAGAACACACTACGAGCAGTGGGGTGATCACGGCTCACCGATCGTGCTCGTGCACGGGTTCTTGGAATCGTCAGCGACCTGGACCTCAGTGGGCCCTCTACTCGGTAAGAGCCACCGGGTGTTCGCCCTGGATGTACGGGGCTATGGCTACACCGAACGTAAAGGGCCCTACACGCTGGAATCGGACACCACCCAACTTGCGTCCTTCCTCGCCGCCAAGCACCTCGATGCCGCCCACGGCGCGCTGCCGTTGCTGGTGGGTCACTCCAGCGGCGCGGCGATTGTCGGCAACCTGGCGCGACTGCATCCCGCAGCCGCCCAGCGCATCGTTTTCCTCGACGGTGACGGCACTCCCTACGGCGTTGGTCCTGACTGGGTTCACTCACTCATCGTGAATCCTTTTGCCATGGCCGCGATTCGCCTCGGCACCCGCAACAGCTTTGCCGCCGCAGCGATCTACCGCAGCAATTGCGGCGCTGGCTGCCCCGCCTTCGATGAGGATGTTTGGCTGCGCCCCTTCCGGGTGCCGGGCGCCGTCGACGCGCTGGTCAGCATCCTGCAACGCCAAGTCATCGGGCTTACCTACGCCCAGGAGAAACAGATTCAGGTGCCGGCCGCAGTAATATACGGCGCGCTCGACCCGCAAATGTCATCAGCTGATGCTCGCGAAACCGCAACCCGACTCCACACCACGACCATCATCGCTATTCCCGGCGCGCACCACCTGGTGATGCTGGACTCACCCATACCGTTGACCAAAACCCTGGACACACTAGCTCGCTGACCTGCGCCACTGCTGACACCTTGCACTAAAGCGCTACCACCACCGACCGCAACCGGATTGGCTTGCGACAACGCGCCTGGGAAGCGGATTCATCGCAGAGTCTGAGAAGGTCCAGCTGTGCGTGGCCACGCCGCCCGTGGGGTCGGTAGCGAACGAACCCCCGTGATAGGTGCATCTTTACCCCGCGGCGTCCTGTGGCGGTTGGTGATTCCTCAGCTGAGAGCTTCCTTATGGGCCATCTTCGAGACTGCAGGGCATGGCCTCAACGCGTACGGGCGCGACTAACCCCAAGCGGGACGCGTTCGATGCGGCGGTCCATGAGCTCACCGGCCGCGCGGAGCGGCACGACCCCGTTGTCGCCGGGACTGGTGGGCCCGCTGGTAACGCCCGGCTGACGGCCTGGACGGGGTTGGTGCTGCTGGTCCTGTTGGCGATCGAGGGATCGACCCTGCTAAATGTGGGCGCGCTGATCAGTTGGCACCTGATCGTTGGGCTACTGCTTGTCCCACCGGCCTTGCTGAAAGTGGGCACCACGGGGTGGCGGATCGTGCGGTACTACACCGGCGACAGCGCCTACCGGCGGGCTGGGCCGCCCCAAGTTGTACTTCGCGTCCTGGGCCCACTGGTTGTGTTCTTCACACTGGTGCTGTTGGCCACAGGCATCCTGCTGACCATCGAGGACCCGTCGCACCGCGACACCGGTGTGCTCGGTCTGTCTGTCAGTGCACTGTTTTTGCACAAGGCCTCGTTTATTGCCTGGGTGGCGGTGATGACAGTGCATGTGCTGGCGCGCACCGTGAGCGCCACCAAGATCGTCACCGGGCGGGTCGCTTCGGGCGCCTCGGTGCCCGGGCGGGGGGCACGCACGGGTGTGCTGTTGACCATGGCCGGATCCAGCATTGTGTTGGCCCTGCTCTTGGCCGGACCGTGGATCACCCAGTGGCAGTAGACCGGGTTCCATGACCGGCACTGAGCACACGGCCGCCTGTCCGCGATGATGAACCCACGCCCCAGTAAACGATCGTCTACCGGGCCGGCTGGGGCGGACTAGGGCTATGGCGTCGTCGTTAGAGTGGCGATTGAGGAAGAAGGTTGGTCTACCTAAAGACGTGTTCGTCGGCGACACGTCGGGAGCGGCATTCTGGCCGTGTCTCGCCGAGCTGATTGGCCCATTCCAGCCCCGATCGCCCTCGACCCGCCCGA
>JALYUK010000190.1 GCA_030853805.1 Actinomycetota bacterium
TAGCCGACTACAACCGCACGTTGGACAAGGTGACCGAGCGGTTCCTTGGTTCGCGCAAGATCGGTACGACGGGCCGGGGCATCGGCCCGACCTATGCCGACAAGATGAACCGGGTCGGTATCCGCATTCAGGACCTCTTCGACGAGTCGATCCTGCGGCAGAAAGTCGCTGCCGCGCTGGACGTCAAGAATGAGCTGCTGGTCAAGCGGTACAACCGTCGGGCGATCGAGGTCGAGGACGTCGTCGCCGACCTGACCCAATACGTCGAGCGGCTGCGCCCGATGGTCACCGACACCTCTTTGGAGCTTTCGAAGGCCCTGGACCGCGGTGACATCGTGCTCTGCGAAGCCGGGCAGGCGACCCTGCTGGACGTGGACCACGGCACCTATCCATACGTCACCTCCTCCAGTGCGATCTCGGCCGGCGCGTGCACCGGCGCGGGTATCCCGCCGACTCGCATCGACTCGGTCATCGCGGTCCTGAAGGCCTACACCACCCGCGTCGGTGAAGGCCCGTTCCCGACCGAGCTGCACGACGACGATGGCGAATTCCTGCGCACGACAGGCGCCGAATTCGGTACCACCACCGGACGCCCGCGTCGCTGCGGATGGATGGATACCGTGATCGGCCGCTATGCGACCCGGGTGAACGGGGTGACCGACTTCGTACTCACCAAGCTGGACGTGTTGACCGGTATGGAGCGGGTGCCGGTGTGCGTGGCGTACGACGTCGATGGTGTACGTCACGATGAGATGCCGGTCTCGCAGTCGGACTTCCACCACGCCACCCCGATCTACGAAGACCTGCCCGGTTGGTCCCAGGACATCTCCGATACCCGCCGATACGAAGACCTGCCCGAGCGTTGCCGGGAGTACGTCGAATTCGTGGAGCAGCAGATCGGCGCCCGGATCAGTGTGATCGGGGTGGGTCCCGGCCGCGACGAGGTCATCGTCCGGCATGATCTGCTGGAAGCCCGGTGATCACCCGCACCATCAGCGGCAAGACGCCGCCGACGCAATTTCTCTTCACCCTGTGGGCCCTGACCGCCTTTTTCCTCTTGCTCACCGTATTTGCGGTGGTTGCCGGGTGGCGGCTGCGCAAGTCGTCGCAGCGGCAGGTCGACCCGGACAGAAAGGGCGGTCAGGCCACCCAGTCCGGGTGCCTGATCGCCGGCGGTGTGCCGTCATTACTCATCGGGGTCTTCTTGCTCGTCTGGGCGATCCAGGTCACCTGACCCCACTGCACCACCTCCAGTTCACGCGTTTTTGGACATGCTCAACGAGTCAGATATGCCTCATTCAGCATGTCCAAAACGCGAGATGGGCTACCGATAAGTCGGACCAAAGCTCATCCGGATGTCGGTCCGAAGGACAACCGAACGGCTGCCATGTCGTCGCCGCCGTGCCCGGCGTCGGAGGCAACGGCGAAGAGCTGTTGCACCGCGTCGACCAGGTCGGTGCGCAGCCCGGCGCCCGCGATGGCATCGCGGATCAGACCGGTGTCCTTGCCGACACCATCGACCGTGAATGACGGCTCGTAGGAACCGGACATCATGGCGCGACCCTTCATCTGGGCGTAGGCCGAATCGGTCGGCCCTCCTTCGATTGCAGCGAGGAAGAGCGCGGGGTCGACTCCGAGGCCCTCGGCAAGGGCTACGGACTGTGCGGTGGCCGCCGTAATGGCGCCGATCCAGGCATTGCACGCCAGCTTCAGCGCACTTGCGGCCCCGATCTCAGCACCGGCGGACACAGTGCGCGAGGTCATCGCGGCCAGGGCGGGTGCTGCAGCGTCGAGCAGCATCTGCGGGCCCGACAGTAGAGCGACGAGCTTGCCCTGCTCGGCCGGTGCCTTGGTGCCCAGCATCGGGGCGTCCACGAGCTGGGTGCTCTTGCTGTGTGAGGTGATCCGGGACATCCCGGCTGGGCCCACGGTCGAGCACTGCAGCCATACAGCGTCCTGGCCGAGCGCCGCCACCAGCTCATCGGTGACGGCCAACACGGCGTCGGTATCGAAGAGGATCGTCACGACCACATCGGCGCCATCGACCGCTTCGGTCACGGTGTCGGCGACGGTGATGCCGTCGTCGGCGAGTGGTTCCGCCCTGGCACGGGTGCGGTTCCAGACCACCGTGTCGTGTCCGCCTCGCTGCAGAGATCGGGCCATCCCTGCGCCCATCGTCCCCGTGCCGAGCAGTGCTACCCGTTGTGTCGTCGCTTCAGTCATACCGAGGTCAACCACATTCGGCCTCCAGTCCTTCCTGACGACGAGTGGCCTAAACTCGGGCCTCGTGACTGCGCCTCTGGATGACTGGGTTTCCCGCCTCGCCGATGAAGTTGTCGAGGAGGCGAAACGACGGGGTACCAAGGTCGTCTGCGCCTCGGGGATCTCCCCATCCGGGCCGGTCCACCTCGGCAACCTGCGTGAGGTGATGACGCCGCATCTGGTGGCGGATGAGGTCAAGCGCCGCGGAGTCGAGTGCGAGCACATCATCAGCTGGGATGACTACGACCGCTTTCGCAAAGTACCCGACTACCCCGGTGTCGACCAGTCATGGAGCGAGCACATCGGCAAACCGCTGACGTCGGTCCCGCCGCCCACCGGATCGTCGTACGGCTCGTGGGCCGAGCATTTCCGGGTCCAGTGTGAGCAGGGCCTGGCCGAACTGGGCATCGAGTTCCGCGGGATCAGCCAGACGGAGCAGTACACCTCCGGCGCCTACACCGAGCAGGTGCTCTTTGCGATGAGCCAGCGCCACCAGATCGACAAGGTGCTCGATCAGTACCGCACTCTGCCGGCCCAAAAAGATGAGAAGCGCTCGCAGCAGAAGGTTTCCGAGGATGACGCGGTGGCTGCTGCACAGGCCGAAGCCGGATCGGGCGCGGCCTCCGAAGACGACGGCGGCAGTGGCGGCAGCTATTTCCCCTATCGTCCCTACAGCCCGACGACCGGCACTGACGAGACGACCGTTACCGCGTACGACGATGAGACGGGGTTGTTGACCTATCTCAGCGATGGCACCGGGCACACCGCCGATCTGCATGCCGACCACCAGGGCAAATTGGTGTGGAAGGTCGACTGGCCGATGCGCTGGGCCTACGAGAAAGTGGTCTTCGAGCCCTCCGGCGTTGACCACCAGTCGCCCGGTTCCTCCTACGTCGTCGGCAAGGACCTCGCACCGATCTTCGGGTGGGAGCGCCCGATCGGCCCGATGTACGCCTTCGTCGGAATGAAGGGGATGGCCAAGATGTCCTCCTCTCGTGGCGGGGTACCCACGGCGAGCGATGCGATGCAGATCATGGAGCCCGCGTTGTTGCGCTGGTTGTATGCCCGCCGCAAGCCGAATCAGTCCTTCAGCGTCGCCTTCGATTCCGATGTGCAGCGGATGTATGACGAGTGGGACGCGCTGTGTCGCAAGATCGCAGCGGGTGAGGGTCAGCCCGGTGATGTCGCTGCCTGGACCCGGGCGACCTCGACGGCGGACGGCCCCTTGGTGAGCACTCCGGAGCCGGTCGCCTACCGGACTCTCGCCTCGATCGTCGACATCACCACGGGGGACCCGGAGCAGACACTTCGGATCGTGCAGCAGCTCGACCCGTCGCGTCCGTTGGGCGACCTGGATCAGCTGCGACCGCGACTGGACTGCGTCGAGCGTTGGGTGGCCACCCAGATGCCCGAGCAGGATCGCACCGTCGTGCGCGACGAGCCCGACTCGGCGGGGCTGACCGCGTTGAGTGAGCAGGAGCGTGCAGGGCTGCGGATCCTGTTGGACGGCAACGGGGTCGACCTGCCACGTTTGGAGGACGGCTGGTCGCTGAACTCACTCACCCATCAGGTCTATGGGGTGCCCAAGGTGCAGCGGGGACTTGCGCCGGATCAGATCGTGAAGGGCGACAAGGAGCTGGGTGCCGCGCAGCGGGCGTTCTTCACCCTGCTCTACAACCTGTTGATCGGCAAGGACACCGGACCCCGGTTACCCACCTTGTTGCTGGCCATCGGCCCCGACCGCGTACGGGGACTACTGACCGTCTGACGACCCCTCCGGTTCACCCGGCGTAGGTCCCGAAACTCCAGGAGTTGCCTTCGGGATCGCGGATGGTGAAACCGCGCGAGCCGTAGTCGGGTCCGAGCGCTCCGACACCATGACGCGGCCACCTTCGGGCCACAGCATCTCGCTGTGCCGAACACCGCCGGCATCGTCGAACACGAGCGTGCCCTCCTGGAAACCCAAGGCCAGGAGCCCGGCGCGTGCTGCCAACGGGTCGTCGTATGTGGTGTTCGGCCAGATGTTGTGATCACTCATCGATTGATCATGGCGCCATCTCGGCCAGGCAGTGCAGGGTTGGGGAAAACCTGGCGAGCTCAGGTGAAGACGACCGTGCGAGCGCCGTTGTGTAACACCCGGTTCTCGGCGTGCCAGCGCACTGCGCGAGCCAAGGCCACGCTCTCCATATCGCGACCGAGCGCGACGACATCGTCGGCGCTCATCGAGTGGTCGATGCGGGCGATCTCCTGCTCGATGA
>JALYUK010000222.1 GCA_030853805.1 Actinomycetota bacterium
TCCAGGAAGGTCTGGCCCGGTTGCGGTTGCAGGTGGTCCAATAGCCAGTGCATGGCGCCGGGATTGCCGCTACCTCGGCATCCTGCTGGGATCCGGTCGGCCGGGGCCAGATCGCCCGCCACCCCCCCAGTCCAGCTCGCAAACGTGTCGAACTCGGCATCCATTGCCGTGCACGACACGCTCATCGCGGTGACTGCCCGCACGTTGCGATCCGGTACGAACCCGGGCATCGTCGCAAGTCCACCCCGGTCACCCCGGGTGGACGCCGTAGGTCCAACCACTCGTACGCCGCCGTTGCAGAACTCGCCGTTGCAAAATCCGCCATAGCTGGCGTACCAGCCGAAGACGCCTGTATCAGAGGTGAATTCATGGTTACAGCCTGCCCGACACGAGTGCCAAATTCAGGAATCGTCCCCGCACCTGATGCCCTTCGCGTTACCCCTCTGCCAGCGCTGAACTGTAGGTTTGTGTGAGCTGCCGCGAGGGTACAACTGGCGCTCGGTGATCAACGGTGTCGCGGTCGCGGACAGATGCGGTGTGACTTCCAGAGTTGTGGAGCCAGAGAACCGCAGCCGCCGATGTTGTCAGCCCGTTGACTGGCCGACACAGAAAGAGGCGGCCCCGAAACGCGCCGGGCCGCCTCTCACGTATTCTGCTCTGAGTCGCGTCAATCTTTGTTGCGGCTGGTCCATAGTCGGAACGCGGCTGTGGGGTCATCGGTGGAGATGTGCACCGACGGCAGACTCTGCTCCGCGGCCGGCTTGGAGTACTCCTCGTAGAACGTCCCGAGGGTCATGTAGCGACCGCCGTCCTCGTAGTGTTCGCCTTCCTGCTCGCGGCTGGACGCGTACAGAACCCGTTCCGGCGCGGCGTAATAGAGCGCGCCGAGGCACATCGGGCACGGGTAGGCGGTGATGTAGACATCGCAACCGGTCAGGTCGGTGCGCCCGGCAGCGGCGAGCTCGCGGATGGCGACGATCTCAGCGTGGGCGGTTACGTCGCCGGTCTGGGAGACCTGGTTCGCCGCTTCGTGCACCACCTGGCCGGTTGTCGCATCGACGATGACGCACGCGAACGGTTTTCCGCCCGCCTGTACATTTTCAACAGCCAGATCGACGGCGCGTTGAGTCAGGGCCGTGGTACTGCTCGTGTCAGGCATGGGGACTCCGTATCAAAGTGGGGAATCATCACTGTAGATGCCTGAGTCCTTTGACCTGTTGAGCGGCCCCACCGCCGAGCTGCCGACACCGGTTCTCCATCGCGCCACGAGGAGTCCAGCGACGAATGCGCCTGCCGTGCCGAGAAGTTCGTCGCTGAGCGTGTCCTCGTACGCTCCTTTCAGTTCGGTTCCGCGCCGAATGAAAGTCCACCACTCGCCGATCTCCCAACCAAGGGCCAGGAGACACCCGATACCGGTGATCAGCAGCACCAACATCCACGCTGGGCGGATGTCTATTCGCGCGAGAAGCAGTCCGATGCCGGCTGACAGCAGCATCCAGTTTACGAAGTGGTTGATGTTGTCCCACACGTCGATCGAGTCGTACAACCCGGCGGTGTTTCCCGACACGTCGATCAGGAACGGCGCCCCGATGAGCGCGAAAGCGACCCACGGCACCGACCGGGTGGCAACATCGCGATTTCGCAAACGCCATACCAGCGGGACTATCAACATCAACACCGGATACACGACCAGGCGATAGTTGAATCCCTTGTCAGCAAACTGGGGGAGGTCGCCGAAGGCTCCGATCGCGAGCTGAATGACGGTGAGCAGAAGCACCGCGATGCAGACCCATGCTCCCGTGAGCCTCGACTCCCTGGACAGCTTCATCGGACCACCCTGGCACGGATCCGTGCGACGAGGACGACGAGACTATGGCGTTGTCCTCGATCTTCCTCAGATCGCTCGGACGGGGGGTCCGCAAACGGTGAACAGTCTGGGATACGCAGGGCCCGCCGACTCCTGCACGGCCCTGGGGGCATGCATGCCGTCTCACGAATGCACGCACGCCCCAGGGTCAGCGGTAGGCGTCAATGCTGGATGACGGAACCCAGCGGCGTGTCGGTATTGGCGAGTTGCGCTGTGTCGACCTGCTTGCCCGATCGGATGAGTGCCTCGATATCTTCCGTCACGTCCCAGACGTTGACGTTCATCCCGGCTTGCACCTTGCCACCCATCAGCCAGAACGCGATGTATTCGCGGTCCTTCAACGATCCGCGAATGACGACCTCGTCGCATTCAGCAGGTTCTGCGTACCCGGTGTATTCCATCCCGAGGTCGTATTGATCGGAGAAGAAATAGGGCAGGCTGTCGTATTCGCCCGCAGTACCGAGCATCGACTTCGCGGCAACTGCTGGTTGGTAGGTGGCGTTTGCCCAGTGCTCAACACGTAGTTGGCGTTGCAGGAACGGATGGTGCGCATTGGCGACATCACCGGCAGCGTAGATGTCGGCATCGCTGGACTGCAGAGATGCGTTGACGCGCACTCCATTGTCGACTTCGAGGCCGGCCGCCTCCGCGATGTCAGAATTCGGAACGATCCCGACGCCTACGATCACCGCGTCCGCTTCCAGGTGGGTGCCGTCCTCGAGCTCCACACCGGTGACCCGACCGTTGTCGCCGGTAAGTGCCTTGACCGACACACCGAGGCGAAGATCGACCCCATGGTCGGTGTGCAGGTCCGCGAATGACTGAGCAACTTCCGCTCCGAGCACCCGCAGCAGTGGCAGCTCGGCATTCTCCAGCACCGTCACCTCGACGTCAGCCGCCCGAGCCGCCGCGGCGGTCTCCAACCCGATCCACCCTGCCCCGATGACGACAACACGTGATGCCTTGGCAAAGGCTGCGCGAATCCCGTCGCTGTCCGCAACAGTGCGCAGATAGTGCACGCCCGCGAGGTCCGCGCCAGGCACCGCCAGCGGACGAACTCTGGAGCCCATGGTCAACAGCAGCTTTGCGTAACGCAGCTGCGTGCCGTCGCCGAGCGTCACCTGATGAGTTGCCGGGTCGATTGCGGTGACAGTCGTGGACAGTCGCAGCTGGACGTGGTGCTCGTCGTACCAGTCCGCAACGTGTACATCGAAGGAATCACGCTCTGCCTTGCCCTGCAGGTACTCCTTCGACAGCGCCGGCCGCTCGTAGGGCCGGTCTTCCTCATCGCCGATGAGGATGATCGGCCCTTCGTAACCTTCCTCCCGCAGCGCTTCGGCTGCCTTGGCTCCGGCGAGGCTCGCGCCGACGATGATGAAGGGGTCTTGTTCGGTCATGTCGAACTCCTGGTGGTTGAGGTTGTCAGGAAGAGGGGGTGAGTGCCGCCCGCGTTCAATGCACGAGCCGGTGCAGTGCTATCCGGGCGATCGGAAGATACGCGGCGAGGATCGGCCACGCGCCGCGCGCTTTGAGCCAGGTGGAGCAGCCCTGCTCGGTCGGCCGGGAGTTGATTCCGTGCCACAGGTCCATCCGGATGGGCCCGCACCGCACGCTCCAGGCCCAGCGCATGGTTTCTTCGTCGAACGCCGTGACTTCGAAGTCAACCCGCACCCCCACCGGCCCGTGGACCGTTCCGGTGGTGCCTACTCTCAGTCGCTCGGTGTCGGTTTCGACACGCCGGATCTGGGGTGACCAGGTCGACCACAGCTGCGGATCGGCGTAGCGTTCCCATGCTTTCTCAGGCGGGCAGGGGCCGCTGGCGCCTATCGAGGCAATGCCTCGTCGGAAGTCACGCATGCTCCCACCATCTCACCGAGCTGATCGGTGGTCACCTTCACGTCAGTTTCTCAGCTGCCAACGGTGAAGATGGGCGCCGAAATCGATCGCAGAACTGCTCGGCTCCGAAAGTTCTACGACGACTGGACGCCGTTGTTGTTGCCCTTGTCCTCGTCGTCGGTAGATGGTGGCCGGCGGTAAAAGCGGACCCAGTCCAGGTGGAGTACTTCGTTGGTGGGGCCGATGTATCGGGGTGGTTCGCTCAGATCCGTTGGGTCGGTGTCGTCTGTTGGCCAGTTGCCGTTGCCGGGTTCAGCGGTAGGTGTGGGTGTGGCGGTGACGGGTTCGATGCTCCGCCCGCCGCGGGTGCGGAATTCGAATTGGCTGCTTTGTCCGGGTTTTGTCGTTATTGGGTGGATGGTGAAGTCGCCCAGGTGGTGTCGGTCGTGGTGATGGGGGCACAGGCTGATCAGGTTGTTCATGGTGGTGGTTCCGCCGTCGGCCCAGTGCACGATGTGGTGGCATTCCAGGTGATGGATGGCCAGGCAGCCGGGGTAGGTGCAGCCGCGGTCGCGGTCTTCGATCAGGCGGCGGGTGTGGTCGGGCACGATGCGTTGGGCGCGTCCGACGTTGATGGGTGTTCCGTGGGTTTCCCAGATGGGTTGGATGCTCCCGTCGCAGGTCCATTTGCGGCGTAGGTGTTCTGGGAGGGCGCCGGCTTTGTGGGTCCAGGCTGCTGCGTCGGTGTCCAGGTGGAGGTAGATCCGGAACTTGCCCGCTCGGCCTGTGACGTGTTCGGTGCCGATTTGTAGGGATCGGGTGGCGAGTTGTTCCAT
>JALYUK010000232.1 GCA_030853805.1 Actinomycetota bacterium
CCTGCGACGCGGTGATGCTGCTCTTCGCTATCGATCAGAAACTACAGTGCCCGCACGGTTAGGGGGCGCTATTCGATGGTGGCCAAGTGTTTCCTGCCGGCAATTCTCCGAGGCATCGGCGACGTCACCCCAATCCCCAGGAGATCGACACGATCGTGCGCAGCGTTGGCCGGCACCACCATTGCCCTGGCCGCCCACGCCGGGGATTGGCTCTCGCAGATGCACGCGTAGGACAGTGACGACTCTGAGCCGACGAACGTTTACATCTGCGCAGCCGACGGAGCCGGAGCTCAAGGCCGATTTTTGCCAAGCCTCCACCGCGCTGCGAGATCGACGATGATGCCGAAAGGAGGATCGATGAGGTTGTTCGGACGGTTTGCTTGCCCAACGGGTCGTGGGGGAGGAAACTTCGACCGGACCCTCGCGCACAACTGAGGCGGGATGTGGGTTGCTGTGATGGGTGCCAATTTCGCTTCAGAGGTGATGCAGCGAGGGGACCGTGAGTCCACGTTCGAGACGGAGACAACGCTATGAGCGATCAGCCCGCAAGCCGCGCTGAGCAGGTTCGGCGACTGTATGAAGAAGCCGAAACTCGTTCGGGGACGGCGATGGAGGGCTTGGTTTCCAGCGAGGGGTTCGGCGAGATCCTCTCGATGGTGACGGGCAACGTTATGGCGCTGACGCAGGTCGCGAACCGTGGACTCGACCAACTCGTCCGTGGACTGCGGGTGGCGGGCCGCTCCGACGTAACCCGGCTGGGCCGTCAGCTTGCGCGCACCGAGGACAAGCTCGAGCAGGTGTTGCAGGTGGTCGAGCAGCTCGAGCAGCGGCTCGCCGATTCTGAGCGAGCGACCGACGACGGCGCCGAGGAGTCGCCCACCCGGAGCAACGGTGCCGCCACCCCGCGACGCACCGCTACCAGCAGCGCGACCCGGGAGTCGAAATGAGCGCCCTCAGCGGGCTGCTGAAACTGCCGGTCCAGCTGCTCGAGACCTCCAACATCATCCTCACCACGGACGACGCGGTCATCGGGGTGACCCCGCGCGACGGCGTATGGACCCACCGCAAGACGACGCTGTACCGCTACCGAAGCGATTCACGTACCCATCGCGTACCGATCCTGCTGGTCTTCGCGCTGATCAATCGGCCGGAAATTTTCGACCTTCGCCCTGGTCACTCCTTCGTAGAGTTCCTGCTCGACGAAGGCTTTGACGTGTTCTTGGTCGACTGGGGTCAACCCGACGACGCGGACGCCGACGTGGGTCTGGACACCTATGTCTGCGACGAGCTGCACTGGGCCGTGCGCGAAACGCTCCGTGCCAGCGGCAACGAGCAGGTCACGCTCATCGGATGGTGCATCGGCGCCACGTTGTGCGCCATGTACGGTGCACTGCACCCGGATGGGCCTGTCCGTAATCTCGTCCTGCTCACAATGCCCGTGGACACGTCTAATTGTCTGTACACGACCTGGGTGGGGCGGGAGTCTTTCGACGTGGACCAGGTCGCGGACACTTACCCGGCAATTCCGGGTGGGGCGGTGGACTGGGCCAACAAACTGATGAAACCGGTCACCAACTACATCACCACGCCCCGTCGGCTGTTCGACTCGGTCCGCGCGGGCACGGCCAACCGTGTGGCCTACCAGACGATGTCTAAGTGGGTCGGGGACAACCCGCCGTTCGCCTCTCGCGCTTACCGGGAGTGGATCACCTGGATGTACAAGGAGAACCGGCTGGTGCGGGGGGCGCTGAGGTTGCGCGGCCGGCGAGTGGATCTCCGGAAGGTCACGCAGAGTTGTCTGGTGGTCACCGCAGGCTCGGACCACATCGCTCCACGACACTCCACCTTGCCTTTCCTTGACCTCGTCTCGAGCACGGATCTCATGCATCTCGACCGCCCGGGAGGGCACATCGGGTTGATGGCCGGGTCGAAGGCTCGCAAGCAGGTCTGGCCGGAATTGACCAGTTGGCTCGAGAAGAGGTCGAAGTGATTATTCCTGTGAGTGGACCGAGGAGAACTTATGAGTGAGAGTGTTATCGAGAACGGATTGACCGAGCGGCACGGTGGTGAGAAGTTGCGTGGCAGAGTCGCGTTCGTCACTGGAGGGACGCGCGGTATCGGGGCGTCGATCTGCCAGAGTCTGGCCGGACAGGGCGCCTCGGTTGCTGCTGGCTTCAGCAGCAACAGCAGCAAGGCAGAAGAGCTACTGAAAACCCTGCAGGGCGCAGCGCACGGTGATGCCCGCATGAGTATCCATCAGGGCAACGTGGCCAGCGCCGAGGACTGCAGACGGACGATCGGCGAGGTCATTGAGCAGCACGGCCGACTGGACATCTTGGTGAACAATGCTGGCATCACGATAGACAAGACCGTCGCGAAGATGGCGGACGATGACTGGAACAGCGTGCTGGCGGTGAACCTGTCCGGGGCATTCTTCCTGTCGCAGGCCGCGTTGGAGCACATGCTCGAGCGCGGTACCGGCCGCATCGTCAACGTCTCGTCGATCATCGGCGAGATCGGAAACATCGGGCAGGCGAACTACGCCGCGTCCAAATCTGGCCTGTTCGGGTTGACCAAAACGTTAGCGCGCGAGGCGGCCTTCCAGCTGAAGCGGGCAGGTAAGCTCACCGAGGACGGCCTGGGTGTCACCGTCAACACCGTCACCCCCGGCTATGTGGCGACCGAAATGGTGCAGGCCGTACCGGCGAAGACGCTCGACAAGATCAAGGGCGGGATTCCGCTGGGCCGACTCGCGAGGCCGGAGGAGGTCGCGCGGGTCGTGCATTTCCTCGTGGCAGACGCCTCGTCCTACATCACCGGCCAGGTGTGGGGGGTTAACGGCGGACTCGACATGTGACCTCGACGGGTGATGAAGCAGCACGCCACCTCGACAGCACGCCACCTCGATTTGGAGGTGGCGTGCTGGTTGGGGATGGGTGCTCAGCCGCCCTGGGGTGCCCCCGGTTGCGCGCGGTTCATGGTGCTGGCAGGGGTGGTCGACCTGGCTGGGCTGGTGTCGGGATTGCGCTGTCGCCCGACGTGTGCTGTTTCCTTGACCGGCGGTTGATGTCGGCGAGAAGTGTGGGCCATTGATCCCGCAACGCTTCGCGTCCCATGAACAGCCCGAGGTGACCGCCGGTAGAGGTTTCCGTGATGACCTGCTCCGCTGGTGTGTCGACGTAGTCCCGCGCCGCGAATACCTGCCCGGGCGGGGTGATGTTGTCGGTTGCGCCGGCGAGCAGATACAGCGGGCAGCTGATCCTGCGCAGGTCCACCGGGCCTCCTTCGACCACCAGTTCGCCCTTGATCAATTCGTTGCGCTGGAACAGGTGCTCGACCAGCCACAGGTAGAAGGTGCCGGGAATGTCTTGGGTGTGCTTGAACCAGTCTTCGAATTCGTGGTAGCGCTGGACGTAGTCGTCGTTGTCGAGATTGTTCAACAGCTGAAGCTGTTTGGCGACCTCGGCTTCCGGTTGGATCGCGATGAACCCGCTCAACACGGCCGATCCTGGCATGTTGCCACCACCGGCTGCGACTATCGCACGGTAGGGAGCAAGCCCGAAGGTGTCGGTCATCAGCTGGGTGTTCACGGCGATCGCCGCGTTGTCGGCGTGGAAATCGATGGGCGCGCCCGCCAGAGTGAGTGTGTGCACGTCGGCGGGGTGCAACGCCGCAAAGATCGCGGCCAGCCATCCCCCCTGGCAGTCGCCGATGAGGTTCACCGGACCGCCGATGTGGGCTACTGCACGCGCAATGACGGCGACATAGTCCTCGATGGTGGTGCCACTGGTGGCGGAGGTGGCGGAGTGCCACTGCATCGCGTATGCCCGAGTGAGGCCGTTCGCCCGGATGGTAGCCATCTGGCTCTGCTGCGGACTGAAATCCACGATCGTGGAGGAATGCCCAGCCTGGGGCGGCAGCACCAGCGTGGGTACCACGGTGTCGTCGTGGCAATCCAGGGAAAAATCGCGCAGTGACGCGATGGGGGTCTGCAAGCGCACCTCGTTCGGACTGGCCCACTGTGGCGGCTGCCGCCGGGTCATGTGCGCGAGCCAATCCCACGGCGCGCTCGCGAGCCACGCTGCGGGCTGCGGTTGCTGCCACAACGTTGCTGTGAAGTCACTGGCCGCGGACGCGAGGGCTTCCCAGCTGTGCAGGCCACTGGCGAGATTCTGCTGCGCCAGTTGCGTCGCCGTTCTCAGCGGGGACTCCCGCGCGCTGGCCGATGTCGGCATTACCGCTCACCTCATTCTCGGGTTGGATCGGTCGAAGCTGTCATGGAGCAACGCCTACCGATCAGTAGCGTCGCTCTGGCCTGACATGCTAGACACCCGTCAAGCGCAAGGCATTTTTCGGCGGTTCACTTCTTGGCGGGTGGATAGGATGTCTTAGTGGAGTTGCACCCGCCACGGAACCGGAGGGAGGAACCCTCGATGAGCCTGGATCAGGACGACGCGCCCGACGATGCCTGGGGTTCCGAACTGGGAGCGCTTGGTACGTTTATCCGCCACCAGCGTGGGCTTGCGGACCTCTCACTGCGAGAGATGGCTTCGTTGACCCAGGTGTCCAACGCCTACCTGAGTCAGATTGAGCGGGGATTGCACCAACCGTCACTCAAGGTGCTCAGGGCGATCGGTGACGCACTGAACATCGACGCCCAAGATCTGCTCGGGCAGGCCGGTTTCGGCCTACGCGCACCGAGCGTCGATGGCGCGCCCGGTACGCGGTCGGACGCCG
>JALYUK010000480.1 GCA_030853805.1 Actinomycetota bacterium
TCCGCTCCGGAGCTCAGCATGGTGGCGGCCTTCTCCCGCACGTCGCCGTTGATACCAATGGCCACGCCGAGGGACAACCGCCCGTCCCGATCGAGTGCGGGGGAGTAGATGGTGGATCGCAGAATGCCCTTGCGGGTGATGACCCCGAGCAGCGAGCCGTCGGCGTCCACGACTGGTGCCAGATCGAGGTGGGCACGCACCAACAGGTCGAAGGTCTCCCGCAGATCGGCGTCAGCGGCGACGGTCAGCAGGTCATCGCTCATCACCTGGCCGACGGTGGTGAAGCGATCCACCTGCAGGCACTGTGCTTCAGCGACGATGCCGACCGGCCGGGTCCCTTCGACGACAACGGCAGCGCGATGCGCACGCTTACCCATCAGCGCCAGGACGGCACTCACCGGCTCGTCCGGACCGATCGTCACGGCCGACTCGAACACGGGATGACTGGCCTTGACGGCGTGAATGGTTTCCTGCACCGCGTGGACGGGGATGTCCTGAGGCAGAATCGCGATGCCGCCCCGTCGCGCCACGGTCTCCGACATTCGCCGCCCGGAGACTGCCGTCATGTTCGACACCACGAGCGGCAACGTCGTGCCCAGCCCGTCGCGGGTGGACAGGTCGACAGCGAGGCGACTGGTCACCGACGAACGGGACGGCACCATGAAGACGTCGCTGTAGGTCAGGTCATGGGCGGGGGTGTCCCTAAGAAAATGCACTCGCCGATCCTACGGCGCCACCCAAGGGCGCTCGGCGTACCGTGCCGAGTATGCAGATCACCCACCTCGGCCATGCCTGCCTCCTGCTGGAATACCCTGCCGCACGCTTGCTGATAGACCCGGGCAGCTTCTCCCGATACGACGGCGTGACGGGCCTGGATGCTGTGCTGGTCACCCATCAGCACGCCGATCACGTGGAGCCGGACAAGCTGGGCCCGCTGCTTGCTGCCAACCCTGCCGCCGCCCTGTTTGCGGACCCGGACACCGTCGCAGTGCTTGCGGAACACGGCATCACTGCGACGCCGACCCGCGACGCAGAAGCATTCTCGGTCGGCTCCGTGACGGTGACGCCAGCGGGCGCTCAGCACGCCTTGATCCATGAATACCTTCCGAGGATCGCGAATCTGGGTCTGTTGTTCGCGGCAGCCGGTGAACCGTCGGTCTTCCACCCGGGTGATGCGCTGGACGCTGAACCGGCGGGTGACGTCGACGTACTCGCTGTCCCGCTGTCGGCCCCATGGGCCGCGGTCCGCGAGACCGTTGCCTTCGTGCGGCGGATCGAGCCGAAGGTCATCGTCCCGATCCACGATGCGTTGCTGTCGCAGGTCGGTCGCGGCGCCTATCTGCACCATGTCGCAACGTTTGGCCTCGACGGTGGTGTCGAGGTGCGCGATCTCTCTGACGGTGCTGCTGCGCTTTTCTGAGCCCCCGCGCGAGAGATGTGTGGTTGAGCGGGCGGGGCGGATAGCCTGCCGGGCATGACGCTCACGGTGACCTCCTGCCGCGACCAGGGCGAATGGGACGCCATCGTCGACGACGCGCACGGGCACCCGCTGCAGCTGTGGGGCTGGGGCCGGCTGAAGGCGCGTTACGAGTGGCGTGCTGACCATCTCGTCGTGCGTGACGGCGAACGGGTGGTGGGTAGTGCTCAGGTACTGCTGCGCACGCTGCCGCGGCCTTTCCGGTGCCTGGCCTACATTCCGCGTGGACCGCAGGCAGCAGAGGCTGACCGGGCAGACGTCCTGCAGGCCATCGCGTCCTACGTCCGCTCGCATCACAAGCCCATCGCGCTCACCATCGAGCCGGACTGGGAGCAGCCGGGAGCCCCGCTGCCCAAGGGCGCGGACGACGCCCAGATCGAAGCCCTGCAGAAGGGTCCGGCTTCCGGGTGGCTCGCCGACGTTGCTGCTGCCGGTTTTCGGCGCAGCAGCAATACCGGTCTGATCCCGCGCACCCTCATCGTCGACGTGACCGCCGACGACGACACGTTGATGAAGGGTCTGAGTTCCTCCACCCGGCAGAACGTCCGTAAGTCCTTCCGTGCCGAGGACGTCCGCTTCGGCGAGGTCACCACCGACGCTGACCTGGCTGCGGTGCTCGACATCAACCGGGCCACTGCAGAACGCGCCGACTTCGCAGTCCACTCCGATGACTACCACCGCGGTATCCGCGACCTGCTCGGCGACCGGTCCCGGCTGCTGGCTGCCTGGGAGGGTGCAGAACTGGTCGCGTTCGTCTGGCTGGTCGCCTCCGGCACGACGGCGTTCGAGCTGTACGGCGGGGTCAACCCGCGCGGGATGAAGCTGCGCCTCAATTACGGATTGAAGTTCTACGCAATGACCCAGATGCGCGAGCTGGGAGTGACGCGGTACGACTTCAACGGCCTGCTCAACGACGGCATCTCCGACTTCAAGCGGCAGTTCGCCCACCATGAGGACCTGCTGATAGGGACCTGGGACCTGCCGTTCTCGCCGCTCTACGCATTCTTCGAGCGGGCATTGCCCGTGGTGCGCCGCGGGCTCAAGCGGGGTGTGCCCGCCGTGCGTGCGGCGGTGCGCAATCCACAGGCAACCGTCTCGAGTTTTGGACATGCTGGACGGGGCAAATATGCCCGGTCCAGCATGTCCAAAAGCTGAGACCGGGCTCACTCGCGGTGGGTGCCCTCTGCTTTCGCGGACTGCACTGCGTGGTGGGCCGCCCCGACGATGCCGGCCGCATTGCGTAGCTGGGCGGCCACGATCGGAGCGCGCAGGTGCAGTAGCGGGAGAAACTTGTCGGACTTCTTCGAGATGCCGCCGCCGACGACGATCAGATCCGGCCACAGCAGGTCTTCGACGTGGCTGTAGTAACGCTGCAACCGCGCGGCCCAGTCCTCCCAGGACAGGTCCTCGTTCTCTCTGACGCTGCTCGCGGCCTTGCTCTCGGCGTCATGGCCATCGATCTCCAGATGGCCGAGCTCTGAGTTGGGGACCAGCTGACCGTGGTTCAGCAGTGCCGAGCCGATGCCGGTCCCGAGGGTCGAGACCAGCACCAGACCCTCGGTGTTTCGCGCGGCACCGAACTGCAGCTCGCCGACACCTGCGGCGTCCGCATCGTTCATCGCCGTCACCGAGCGACCCAGTCGGTCCTGTAGCAGTTCCTCGACGTTGGTGCCGATCCATGATGCATCGATGTTTGCGGCACTGCGAACGACACCGTGCGTGACGACGGCGGGAAACGTCACCCCGATCGGCTGATCACCCACCAGATCTTTGAAGTGCTGGGCGATGTGCTCGATGATCTCGGCAACGGCGTCCGGCGTGGACACTTTCGGCGTCTCGATGCGCAGCCGGTCCGCGGCGAATTCGCCGGTGCTCAGGTTGACCGGCGCGCCTTTGATCCCGGTGCCGCCGACGTCGATACCGAGGGGGTGCGTGGTCGACATGAGATCTCCTTGGGGTGCTGTTCGGATCAGACGGTGGTGAGAATTTCGGGGCCGGTCCCGGTGATGAGGATGGTCTGCTCGAACTGCGCGGAACGCGACCGGTCAGCGGTGACGACCGTCCAGCCGTCCTCCCACATCTGCCAGTCCGGTCCGCCCAGATTGATCATCGGTTCGACGGTGAAGGTCATCCCGGGCTCGATGAGGTCATTGTGCGCCGGTGCCGAGTCGTAGTGCGGGATCACCAGACCGGAGTGGAATGCCTGACCCACCCCGTGCCCGGTGTAGTCGCGTACGACGCCGTAGCCGAAGCGGGCGGCGTACTTCTCGATGACCCGCCCGATCACATTGACCTCACGACCGGGCAATGCAGCGCGGATGCCGCGGTTCATCGCCTCGCGGGTGCGCTCGACCAACAGGCGGGATTCCTCGTCGGCATCCCCGACCACGAACGAACCGCAGTTGTCGCCGTGCACCCCGTCGATGAAGGCGGTGATGTCGATCTTGACGATGTCGCCGTCGTCCAGCGGCCGGTCGTCGGGAATTCCGTGGCAGATGACCTCATTCACGCTCGTGCACAGCGACTTAGGAAACCCGCGGTAGCCGAGTGTGGAGGGGTAGGCACCGTGGTCCAGCAGGTATTCGTGCCCGATCCGGTCCAGTTCGTCGGTGGTGATTCCGGGTGCTGCGGCAGCCCCGGCCGCGGCGAGTGCTCCGGCCGCGATCCGGCCGGCGACGCGCATTGCCTCGATCGTCGCGTCGTCCTTGATCTCCGACCCGGTGAACGGCGTCGGAGCGGGCCGGTTCACGTACTCGGGCCGGGTAATTGCGGATGGGACAGCGCGACGCGGTCCGACCCGGCCGGCGACGACGGGGGAGAAGGTCATAGATGTGCCAGTCTAGGGCTGCGGAACGGACTACCTCGGACTACTACGCAGGAGAGTGCGATGACCTACTGGTACAACGTGGACAGCGGCCAGGTCGAAGACGACGACAGCAAGAGCGCCGGGGACCACCTGATGGGTCCCTACGACACCAGGGACGCCGCCGCGAACGCGCTTGCTTCCGCTCGAAAGAAAACGCAGGACTGGGATTCAGAGGACAAAGAGTGGAACGAGCACGGCGCTCGCGACTGATTTCAGGACGGACCCGCGGATGAGTGACGGGCCGCGGCGTACGGCACATCAATAGGCAAGCTCTATTGTCGAGGTTGAGATGAGCGCTACGGAAGACGGATTCAGCTTCCGCGCGCTGGCGATCCCCGCCTACGGGCCGACACTGCTCTTCGGCCTCGGCGAGGGCGCGATCCTGCCGGTGCTTCCGCTGTCGGCACGCAGCCTGGGTGCGAGCGTGGCCATCGCTGCCACGATGGTTGTTCTGATCAACGTCGGTTCACTCGTGTTCAACGTGCCCTCCTCCGTCATCACCGACCGGTACGGCGAGCGGCCGGCCATCATCGGTGCGGCGGTCGTAGGGGTTCTCGCGTCTGGATTGTTCCTGATCGGCAGCGATATCTGGGTGTTCATGGTTGGCGCCCTGCTCTACGGCATCAGCGCGTCGGTCTTCATGCTTGCCCGCCAGACCTATCTCACCGAAGCGGTCCCCGCCAGTCACCGGGCACGGGCGTTGTCGACGCTGGGTGGCGTCATGCGGATCGGGGTGTTCGCGGGGCCGTTCCTGGGCGCCGCAGCGATGAGCGTGTGGCACCTGGCGGGCGCGTATGCCGTGAGTGCTGCGGCCCTGCTGCTGGCTGGTGTGCTGGGTGCGACCTTGAAGGATCTGCCGCGCGATGCCGTTGCGCAACAGGCGAAGGTGGGCGACACGGGCACTCCGAGCGTGCGCGGCGTGCTGCGCGACTACCGCAAGGTGTTCCTCACCGTCGGTATGGGGGTGTTACTCGTGTCCTCGATCCGGGCATCCCGGCAGGCCGTGATTCCACTGTGGGCCGAGCACCTCGGACTGAGTCCGACCACGGCATCGCTGATCTACGGGGTGAGCGGCGGCATCGACATGCTCGTCTTCTATCCGGCCGGCAAGGTGATGGACATCTTCGGCAGGCGGTGGGTCACCGTGCCGTCCATGCTGGTGATGGGGCTGGCGATGATGGCTATGCCGCTGACGCACGGGGTACTCACGCTCGCCTTGGTGTCCTGTGTGCTCGGTTTCGGCAACGGGATCGGGTCGGGGATGGTGATGACGCTCGGCGCCGACTTCTCACCCGTGGTGGGCCGACCTCAGTTCCTGGGTATCTGGCGGGAGCTCTCGGATGCGGGTTCCACCCTGGGTCCCGCATTGCTGGCCGGTGTCACTGCAATCCTCAGCCTCGGCGCAGGCATCGTCGTCTGCGGAGGTCTGGGGTTCGCAGCCGCAACCGTGATGTGGCGCTCGGTGCCATCAGGGTCACAACACCGCGCAGCCGCCGACCTGACCCGTCAGTCCGAGACGTCGTCTGCACGGTCGTCGCCGTGACGGCATGCGGTGTGTCTGGCGAGAATCATCGGGCGCCGGTCACTTTCCGCGGGTTTGTGGGAGCGCGGCATCTCGAGGCGGCTGATTAATCCAGGTGCGTCGGCCGTGCCGTATGGGGTTGTATCAACGAATGACGATCACTCTGCGGTGTGCGACGCCGGACTCGCTGGAGGAGGTCGCCGACGTGGTGGCGGCCTGGCAGCACCAGGGCGGACCGGTCCAGCTTCATCCGGGCGACATCGGGTGGCAGTACCGCCTGGGTGCGCAGGAGGTGTCCGATTCCGTTCGGGTATGGCGTCGTGACGGGCAGATCCTGGCCGCCGGCATGGTCGATGGCCAGACGGTCATCCGGATGGCGATCGCACCGGACGTCGATGAGGATGATGCGTTTGCCGAGCACCTGGTGGCCGATCTGGCGAACCCGGCATCCGGTGTGCTGCCCGCCGGTCCTGGGACCGTCGAAGCCCGATCCGGAGCCGCCCTCCGCGATCTTCTCCGTCGCAACGGTTGGCAGCCCGACGAGCCGTGGACTCCGTTGTCGCGGAACCTGACTACGCCGGTGCCGGGCAGCCGCCTCAGAGTGGAGGTCATCACGACGAACGACGTTCGGGACCCGGTCGTTCGCGATTGTGTCGCCGTACAGCTGGCGTCGTTTGCACGGTCCACGTTCACCGTGCAGCAGTGGCACGTGATGACGCTGGCCCCGGCGTACCGTCGGGCCCGGTGCCTGGTTGGTTACGACCCGAAGGGCCGGGCGGTCGCTGCCGTGACCGTGTGGTCGGCCGGGCAGGGACGACCGGGTCTGCTGGAACCACTCGGCGTCCATCAGGATCATCGAGGCCACGGCTACGGCACTGCCATCTCTGTCGCGGCAGCCGCTGCGCTGCAGGAGATGGGCTCCTCCAGCGCGACGGTGTGCACCCCGAGCAGCAATGTGGGCGCGGTCGCGACCTACGTCTCGGCCGGCTTCCGGCAGCTCGCCGACGTCACCGACTTCCGTCGGCCGGGGTAAGTCGTCGCGCTTGCGGACGGCAGGGCGCGACGCCACGCCGAGCTATTTCTCGAAAGAGTGTTCCGGTCCCGGGAAGGTTCCCGCCACGACGTCGGCCCGGTAGTCGCGGGCGGCCTCCAGCAGGGTGCCGCGCAGGTCGGCGTACTGCTTGACGAATCGCGCCATTCGCCCGCCGCGCATCCCGGCGAAGTCCTGCCAGACGAGCACCTGCGCATCACAGTCGGGGCCTGCGCCGATGCCTACCGTCGGGATGCGCACCGTGGCAGTGACCCGGGCGGCGAGGGGTGCCGGGACCATCTCCATCACCACGGCGAACGCGCCCGCCTCCTGCAGTGCTTCGGCATCGGCGATCAACTGGTCGGCTCCGGACCCCCGGCCCTGGACCTTGTACCCGCCGAGCGTGTGCTCGCTCTGCGGCGTGAAACCGATATGTGCCATCACGGGAATGCCGGCTGTCGTCAGGAGCTCGACGGTGGGCGCCATCGACGCGCCACCCTCCAGCTTCACCGCATGGGCCCGTCCTTCCTTCATGAAGCGCACCGCGGTGTCGAAGGCCTGGGCCGGATCGCGCTGGTAACTGCCGAACGGCAGATCCGCGACGACCAGAGCGCGGCGCGCCGCACCGGACACAGCCCGAACGAGGGGGAGCAGGTCGTCCACGGTCACCGGCAGGGTCGTCTCGTAACCGAGGACGTTGTTCCCCGCGGAATCGCCCACCAGCAGCACTTCGATGCCCGCCTCGTCGAAGATCGCGGCGGTGAACTGGTCGTAGGACGTCAGCATCGACCAGCGCGTGCCCTCCTGCTTCAGCGCGAGCAGGTGATGGGTTCGTACCCGCCGCACCGACGTGCCCGGCGGTGTGTCGGACGGGCCGGTGGCGTTGCCGCTGCCATAGGGCGGAGCTTCCTCAGTCATCCCCGGAGGGTAATCGGGGATCGGTGCCCTCCGACATCCCGGCCGGGTCCGCCTAGGATCACAGCCATGGACCGTCAGCAGGAATTCGTGCTCCGAACCATCGACGAGCGCGATATCCGCTTCGTACGGCTGTGGTTCACCGACGTACTCGGGATGCTCAAGTCGGTCGCAGTCGCACCGGCGGAGCTGGAAGGTGCCTTTGCGGAGGGAATCGGCTTCGACGGCAGCTCCATCCAAGGGCTGGCGCGCGTCTTCGAGGCTGACATGCTGGTCCTGCCCGACGCGTCGACGTTCCAGATCCTGCCCTGGCGGGGTGATGCCCCCGGCACGGCACGGATGTTCGCCGACATCAGACTCCCGGACAACAGCGCCGCCGCCGCCGACCCCCGATACGTCCTCAAACGCGCGCTCACCCGAGCTGCGGATCAGGGCCTGACGTTCTATACCCACCCCGAGATCGAGTTCTATCTCTTCGAGCAGCGCACCGGCACCCACTCACCGCCGGTGCCGGTGGACCAGGCCGGATTCTTCGACCACGTCCCGCACGGCACCGCGCACGACTTCCGGCGTGCGGCCATCACCATGTTGGAGAGCATGGGAATCTCGGTGGAGTTCAGTCATCACGAAGGCGGACCCGGGCAGAACGAGATCGATCTGCGCTACGCCGACGCGCTGACGACGGCGGACAACATCATGACGTTCCGCGCGGTGATCAAGGAGGTCGCACTGGAGCAGGGCGTGTTCGCCTCCTTCATGCCCAAGCCGCTGGCCAGCCATCCCGGCAGCGGGATGCACACTCACGTCTCCCTGTTCGAAGGCGACCGCAACGCATTCCACGAGGCAGGCGCGCCGTATCAGCTGTCCAGGACGGGTAAGCACTTCATTGCCGGAATCCTGCGGCATGCGGCGGAGATCTCGGCGGTGACCAACCAATGGGTCAACTCCTACAAACGGATGTGGGGCGGCGCGGAGGCCCCGGCCCACGTGTGCTGGGGGCACAACAACCGCAGCGCGATGGTGCGGGTGCCGATGTACAAGCCGGGCAAGCACCAAAGCAGCAGGATCGAGATCAGATCCCTGGATGCGGCCGCGAACCCCTACCTCGCGTACGCGGTTCTGCTGGCCGCCGGCATGAAGGGCATCGAAGAGGAGTACGAGTTGCCCGCAGAGGCCGAGGACGACGTCTGGACATTGACCGACCGCGAGCGCCACAGCCTCGGCATCGATCCGCTGCCTGCCTCGTTGGATCACGCGATTCACCTCATGGAGAACAGCGAGCTGGTCGCGGAGACCCTCGGTGAGCACGTGTTCGACTTCTTCTTGCGTAACAAGAAGGCGGAATGGGCGGCCTACCGTGATCAGGTCACCCAGTTCGAGCTCGACCAGTACCTGCATCGCCCGTGAGTATTCCGACGCGGGGAGCGCTGGCGCGGGCCGGGTTCCTGCACGTCGATCGTTCCGGACGTTGCCTGGAGGAGCTGGGAGCCAGCATCGCACCCGGCACTCTCGGGGTGGTCTCGGCCTCCGTCGACCCGGACCAGGCGGTGCTGGGAATGGTCCGACTACGCGAGGCGACGACAGGTTCGCAACGCTCGCAGCTGGACGCCGTCCTGGTGGCGGCGGGGTCGCAGGCGCGAGCGTTGGTTGGCCTGCTGGCCAGCTCGGCAGGCCTGACCGACCATCTGGTGCGCCACCCCGACCATTGGCCCGAGGTCACCGGCGCAGAGCTGAAGGACGCGGCCGGGATCTACGCCGAGGTCGCGCGCGATGTCGGTGAAGCGAGCGGCGAGAAGGCCTACGACCTGTTGCGGGTCGCCTACCGGCGCCAGCTGGTACGCATCGCCGCCTACGACGTCACGAGCAATCCGATCGAGTCCTTCCCCGAGGTCGCCCGCGCGCTGGCCGACCTCGCGGGTGCCTGCCTGGACGCGGCGCTGGCCATTGCGCGTCGCGAGGTCGAGGGTGCCGAGCGGGTGCGACTGGCCGTGATCGGGATGGGCAAATGTGGCGGACGCGAGTTGAACTACGTCAGCGATGTGGATGTGATCTTCGTTGCCGAGCCGGTCGATCCGGGCGACGACGAGGCACAGGCGCGGGACATCGCCGGCAAACTGGCCATTGCGCTGATCAAGGCGTGTTCGCAGCCCACTGCGGAAGGCATGCTGTGGGAGGTCGACACCGCCTTACGGCCGGAGGGCAAGCAGGGCCCACTCGTGCGCACGGTGGCCGGACACGCGGCCTACTACGAGCGTTGGGCCAAGACGTGGGAATTTCAGGCGCTGCTCAAAGCGCGCCACGTGGCGGGTGATGCGGCATTGGGCGCTGCCTACCTGGACGCGATGGCCCCGATGGTCTGGGCGGCCTCTACCAGGGAACATTTCGTCGAGGACGTGCAGGCCATGCGGGCGCGGGTCGAGCAGTATGTGCCGGCCAGTGAGTCCGAACGGCAGCTGAAGCTGGGTCCGGGTGGTCTACGCGATGTGGAGTTCAGCACCCAGTTGCTGCAGCTGGTGCACGGGCGCACCGATGAGCGACTGCGTCACCGCAGCACCCTGGCCGCGATCGAGGCGCTCGTGCGCGGCGGTTACGTAGGTCGTCAGGCAGGTGAGGAGCTGGACCGTTGTTACCGCCGGCTGCGCGTTCTGGAGCACCGCATCCAGCTGTCCCGGATGCGACGCACCCACCTCATGCCGATCGATCCCGAGCAGTTGCGTCCGTTGGGTCGTGCGCTCGCGGTCAAGGGTGACCCCGTCGAGGGGGTGGTGGCCCTGTGGCGTACCACTGCCCGTGACGTACGCCGGCTGTACGAGCGGTTGTTCTTCCGACCGCTGCTCTCGGCCGTGGCCCGGCTCAGTGACGACGACGCCTGCCTGTCCCTGGACAGCGCCCAGGACCGGTTCGCCGCCCTGGGGTATGCCGATCCCAAGGGTGCGATCGCGCACATCCAGGCCCTGACCGAAGGCGTGAGTCGGCGTGCTGCCATCCAGCGGACCTTGCTGCCGGTGATGCTGCAGTGGTTCGCCCAGGAGGCCGATCCCGACCTCGGGCTCCTCGCGTTCCGCAGGATCAGTGACAGGTTGGGGGCCACCCACTGGTACCTGAAGATGTTGCGCGATGAGGGTGGCGCGGCTCAGCTGCTCGCCCGGGTGCTGGCCAATAGCAGGTATGCCGGGACCTTGATCGAGGGGGCGCCATCCTCGGTGGCGGTCTTCGGCTCGGAGCAGGCACGTGTCCCGTGGACGCGCCGCGCGATCCTCGAAGTGATGCAGGCGGCGATCGAACGTCACGACGACGGCCACGACGCAGTCCGGGCGATCCGGGAGATCCGTCGCGCCGAACTCATCCGGGTAGCCGTGGCCGACATTGCCGGGTCCGTGGACCTGAATACCTTGGAGATAGCCCTCACCGACATCTCCGCAGCCACTATCCAAGCCGCTCTGGATGTCGCTGTTCGTGATGCCGTGTCGCAGGCCGGGGCGCCACTGACGACGGTGATAGCAGTCATCGGGATGGGCCGGCTCGGCGGTCGCGAGACCGGGTACTCCAGCGACGCCGACGTTCTGTTCGTGCACGACCCGTTGCCGGGCGCCGAGCCCGGGCGAGCAACGACCGAAGCCACCGCCGTCGTCAACCAGTTGCGGTCCTCGCTGGCCCTCAGTGGACCGGACCCTTCGCTGATCGTGGATGCCGATCTGCGTCCTGAGGGCAAATCCGGGCCGATCGTGCGCACCCTGTCCTCCTACGCCGCCTACTACGACCGGTGGTCGGCCGGCTGGGAGGCGCAGGCCCTGCTGCGTGCGCTGCCGATCGCCGGGGACGTCGATCTCGGCGCCCGGTTCGTGCGCCTGATCGACCCGCTGCGTTACCCCGAAGGCGGGATGGATCTCGGCGCGATCCGTCAGATCCGGTCCCTCAAGGCGCGGATGGAGGCCGAACGCATCCCGCGCGGCGGCGACCGGCGCACCCACTTCAAACTGGGTCGGGGTGGCCTGTCGGACGTCGAGTGGACCGTCCAACTGGCCCAGTTGGAGCACGGTCACGAGATTGCCGCCCTGCAACACACCGGCACCTTCTCGCTGCTGCGCGTCATGGCCGAGCACGATCTGCTCACCGAGGAGGAAGCCGAACGACTCGGCGCGGCGTGGGAGTTCGCCACCCGGCTGCGCAACGCCGGAATGTTGTGGCGTGGGCGGTCGATGGACTCGCTGCCCAGCAGTCTGGCTGACGTCCGCGGCATCGCCGGACTACTCGGTTGGCCGCTGTCGCGGGCCTATGGGCTGCAGGAGGACTACCTGCGCCATACCCGGTTGGCCCGCTCGATCGTCGAACACCGCTTCTACGGCAGCGATCTCATCGAAGGTCGGGACGAGCACCCCACACACCGCTGAGTTACCGACGGCACGTGGACGGGGTAGGTCAGCCCCCGCCCGGCCCGCTTAAACTAGTGCGGTGATATCCCGTCTTGACCTGCGCGGCAGCGCGTTGTCCTCGTTGGACGCCCGCGGCCTGCGCGCCACTCTGCCTCGCGCCGAGTTCGATGTCGATGCCGCGCTGGACGTCGTGCGCCCTATCTGTGCCGAGGTGCAGGCCCGCGGGGAGCAGGCCCTGCTGGAGCTGGGTGAGCGTTTCGACAAGGTGCGCCCTGCCACGCTGCGGGTGCCGCGCGAGGTACTGCGCGCGGCCGCTGAGCAGCTCGACCCGCAACTACGCGAAGCGTTGCTGGAATCCATCCGGCGGGCGCGCCTGGTGCATGAGGACCAGCGACGCACCGACACCACGACCACCGTGGTCGACGGGGGTACCGTGACCGAACGCTGGGTTCCCGTCGACCGGGTCGGGCTCTACGTGCCCGGTGGGGTCGCGGTGTATTTCAGCAGTGTCGTGATGAACGTCGTGCCCGCCCAGGTCGCGCAGGTGGCGTCGTTGGCGGTGGCCAGCCCGCCGCAGGTGGACAACACCGGCATCTTCACGGGGTATCCGGACCCGACCATTCTGGCCACCTGCGAGCTGCTTGGCGTCGACGAGGTCTACGCAGTCGGCGGCGCCCAGGCTGTGGCGATGTTCGCCTACGGCGCCCGCGACGACGACGGCGCAACGGTCTGCGAGCCCGTCACCCTGGTCACCGGTCCGGGCAACATCTATGTAGCCGCCGCGAAGCGGTTGCTGAAGGGCCTGATCGGGATCGACTCCGAAGCCGGTCCCACCGAGATCGCCATCCTGGCCGACGATGCCGCCGACGCAGAGCTGGTTGCTGCGGACATGATCAGTCAGGCCGAGCACGACGACCTCGCCGCCGCAGTCCTGGTCACCGACAGCGCGACCCTCGCCGACGACGTGCAGCGTTGTCTCGGCGTTCGGGTCGAGCAGACGAAACACACGCAGCGGGTCACGACAGCGCTCGCCGGTCGGCAGTCGGCGATCGTCCTGGTCGACAGTCTCGACGACGGTATTCGAGTGATCGACGCGTACGCGGCCGAGCACCTGGAGATTCAGACCAGGGACGCGGCTGCGGTAGCCGCACGGATCCGGAACGCAGGTGCGATCTTCGTCGGCCCGTACGCCCCGGTCAGCCTCGGCGACTACTGCGCCGGTTCCAACCATGTGCTGCCCACCGCAGGCTGCGCCTGCCACAGCAGCGGACTGTCCGTGCAGACATTCCTGCGCGGCATCCATGTCATCGACTACTCCGAGGCGGCGCTGCGCGAGGTGGCGAGATTTGTCGTCACGCTCGCCGACGCGGAGGATCTGCCCGCCCACGGCGAAGCGGTCACGGCCCGTTTCGCGACGTCCTGAGGTCTGCAGCGCGATGAGCGAGTTGCAGGATCTGCTGCGGCCCGACCTACGCGGCGTCACGGCCTATGGTGCACCGCAGCTGAACGTACCGGTCGCCCTCAACACCAACGAGTCGTCGTACCCGGTGCCACCGCAGGTGGTCGAGGCCATCTCCGACTCCGTCGCGGAGGTCGCGGCCGGCCTGAACCGGTATCCCGACCGCGAATTCAGTCAGCTTCGGGACGCACTTGCCGGGTATCTGAACGACACCGCGAACTGCCGTCTGCAGGCCGCGCAGATCTGGGCCGGCAACGGCTCCAACGAGGTGCTGCAACACCTTGCTCTCGCGTTCGGGGGGCCAGGGCGGACCGCCCTGGGTTTCACCCCGTCCTACTCGATGCACCCGATCATCAGCCGAAGCGTCGGTACGACCTGGGTCGACGGTCTGCGTGATGCCGCGCCGGGCCGCTTCGACATCGACGCCGACCTCGCCGTCGAACAGGTACACCGCCACGATCCGCATCTGGTCTTCCTGTGCTCGCCCAACAACCCGACGGGCACCGCACTGGACCCGGACGTCGTGCTGCGCGTGTACGAGGCAGCACCTCGCGCGGTCGTGATCGTCGACGAGGCCTACGGAGAGTTCGCCCGCGCGGGAACGGCAAGCGCCATCACGTTGCTACCGGGCCGGGACCGGCTGGTCGTCACCCGCACGATGTCCAAGGCCTTCGCCTTCGCCGGGGTACGGCTGGGCTACCTCGCGGCCGCATCCGAGCTCACCGACCTGCTGCGACTGGTGCGGCTGCCCTACCACCTCTCGAGCGTGACGCAGGCCGTGGCGTTGGCGGCGCTCGCCCACGCGGACACCATGTTGGCCATGGTGGAGCAGATCAAGGACTCCCGCGACGTGCTTGTCGAGGGCTGCCAGGCCCTGGGTCTGACGCCGGTGGCCAGCGATGCGAACTTCGTGCTCGTGGGAGGATTTGCGGACGCGCGCAGGGCATGGGCGAAATTACTGGACCGAGGTGTTCTGGTGCGCGATGTCGGGATGGAGCACCACCTGAGGATCACTGCCGGAACCCCGGCGGAGACCCAGGCAGTGCTGGCGGCCCTGGCCGACCTACGCGTGGACATCGAGGAGAGCACCTGATGAACGAGCAGCACCCCGTACCGCAGGGCCCGCCACACCGCACGGCCCACGTCACGCGCTCGACCAAAGAAGCCAGCGTCGACCTCTTCCTGGACCTGGACGGTACGGGGGAGTCCGACATCAGCACCGGTGTGCGCTTCTACGACCACATGCTCGACAGTTTCGCGCGGCACAGTCTGATCGATCTGCGGATCAGAGCCACCGGCGATATCGACGTCGATGCCCACCACACGGTCGAGGACACCGCGATCGTGCTCGGGCAGGCCCTGCGTGAGGCGCTCGGTGACAAGTCCGGCATCTCACGGTTCGGGGATGCCATGGTGCCACTGGACGAGGCGCTGGCCCAGGCCGTCGTCGACGTCGCCGGCCGACCGTACATGGTGCATGAGGGGGAGCCGGAGGGGCAGATCTACGTCATCATCGGTGGTGCCTACACCGGATCGCTGACCCGGCACGTGCTGGAGTCGTTTGCCTTCCACGCGGGCATCGCGCTGCATGTGCGTCTGATCTCCGGTCGCGATCCGCACCACATCGTCGAGGCACAGTTCAAGGCCGTTGCCCGTGCTGTCCGAGCTGCCGTCGCCAGGGATCCGCGGGTGGTCGGTATCCCGAGCGCCAAGGGATCCCTCTAAGTCCAATGGTGTCCACCCGGCCCAGCACGGGCGTGCTCTACCTGAGAGGCGACGGTCCACGGGCGCAGACCTGGGTCGCCCGAGGATCCGCGCCCTGTTACGTGGTACCGCTGGCAGGTTGGTCCGCTGTCGTTCCTGCGGGCCCGGCCGCCGCTCCTGCCCCGTATGACGCGGGACCGGCGCTGCTCCTGGCGCGCGTCGTCCCGTCCGCGATGCGCAGCGCAGTGGGTTTCTTCCAGATCGACGGCCGTCTGGTAGCTACGGTGCATCCACCCGGGTGGCGAGCGGTGACGCGGTGGCTGGTCTGGGAGAGCGGGCGAGGTCTGGCGCGGCTCCCGTCCCTGCCCGCCGCTCAACCTGCGGACCTGGTGCGAGCTGCTGGGGCCACTGCTGACGTGGAGCAGGATCTACGCGATATTTTCGCCGAACGAAGCTCGGCGGTCAGCGATGTGCTCGCCGATGTGGTCGGTGTACTGGGGCTACCCGGTGAACGGCTGGTGCTCGGACGAGGTGTCCGCAGCGCGGACGGCGCCGTGCTCATCGAACCCGCTGCCCGGTCGGTGCGCCAGTTCCAACGCATCACCTCCGAGCGTAAAGAGATCCACGACACGATCGCGGGAACGGTATGAAGCGCGTCGTCGTGCTCGATTACGGCAGTGGTAACATCCGCTCCGTCGTGCGGATGCTCGAACGGGTCGGTGCCGATGTCGAACTCACCGCGGACCAGCATGCGGTCGCTCGGGCCGACGCCCTCTATGTTCCCGGAGTGGGCAACTTCCACGCCTGCGTCGCGGGTCTGCGTGCGGTCGGCGGTCCTGCGTTGATCCGGGAACGGTTGGCGCTCTCGGCTCCGGTCTTCGGGGTATGTGTGGGATTCCAGATCCTGTTCGCCGGGTCCACCGAACATTCGACCGGTACTCCGCTGCCCGGACTGGGTCTGCTGCCGGGCACGGTCACCCGACTGCACGCACCGGTGGTGCCGCATATGGGCTGGTCACAGGTCGAAGCGGCCCGGTCATCCCTGCTCCTGAAAGGGGTGGAGGCCGAGCATTTCTACTTCGTGCACTCCTACGCGGCCGAGTACGACGAGGGGCAGTTTCAACTGGCGACCAGTAATACGTCGGCCGGCCCGGGTGTGCGGATCAGTACGGCCCGGCACGGTGGCACGTTTATTGCCGCCGCCGAGGACGGCCCGCTGAGCGGGACCCAGTTCCACCCCGAGAAGTCCGGCGACGCCGGAGCAGCATTGATCGAGAACTGGTTGGCATCCTGGTGAGCGTCAACGTAATGGAGAGGTTTGTCTGTGGTTTCCGAGCACACCCCCGCACTGCACGCTGATGGGTTGACGAACCCGCAACGGCTGGAGTTACTCCCGGCGGTCGACGTCGTGCAGGGTCGCGCGGTTCAGCTGGTGCAGGGCATCGCCGGCACGGGCGGCGACTTCGGCGATCCGTGGCAGGCGGCGCTCGCCTGGCAGGACCAGGGCGCGCAGTGGCTGCATCTGGTCGACCTCGACGCGGCATTCGGTCGTGGACACAACAGGGACCTGCTGGCCTCGATCATCGGCCGGCTCGATATGCAGGTGGAGCTGTCCGGTGGCATCCGGGACGCCGAAACTCTCGATGCCGCTCTCTCGACGGGCTGCAGACGGGTCAATCTGGGCACTGCAGCCCTGGAGAACCCGCAGTGGACGGCACAGGCCATCGCCGAGCACGGGGACCGTATCGCCGTCGGTCTTGATGTCCGTGGCACGACGCTCGCAGCTCGGGGATGGACCCGCGAGGGCGGGGATCTGTGGGAGACCCTGGATCGTCTCGATACCGAAGGGTGCAGCCGCTACGTCGTGACGGACGTCGCCAAGGACGGCATGCTGGCCGGTCCGAATGTGGAGTTGCTGCGTCAGGTGTGCGAGCGCACGGACCGTCCGGTGGTTGCCTCCGGTGGAGTGTCCACCATTGCTGATATCGAGGCGCTCCGGGCGCTGGTCCCGAGCGGTGTGGAGGGGGCCATCATCGGATCAGCGCTCTACCGCGGTGCGTTCACGCTGGGCGCGGCACTCGATGCGGCCGGCCGCAAGTGAGCGGTCTTGACAGCCTCGGTGGTGGTGACGACGCGGCGGACCGAGAGAGAAGTGACTCGGCCGGTCGGGCGTGGACGGGCCGGGAGTTGCCCTCGACGGGGTTCGATCAGGACACCGGTGCGGCGGACGCGGGTCTGACGGCGGCGCTCGCAGCCGCGCGACTGTTGGTGCCCATCGTCGCCGCCGCGCAGGAGATCGAGCAGTCGCCGGACGGCCTGAGCGTGGAGAAGTCCTCGCAGATGGCAGTGGTGACGCTGACTGCCGACGACGGGGAGCGCGCGCTGCCGGTCTTCACCGGGATGGCCGCGCTTGCGAATTGGAACCCGCAGGCTCGGCCGCGACCGGTGCCGGCTGCGCAGGCGGCACAGGCGGCAGTGTCGGAGGGGTGTGACGTCCTGGTGCTGGAGCTCGGATCGCAGCAGGTGCGGGTGGTCCGTCCGAGCATGGTGTGGGCCCTGGCGATGCGACGGACGTGGCAGCCCGCGTATACCGACCCGTTCGTACTGCGGGCAGTCACCCGGGCCGCGCGGGAGGAAGACTACGTGGTGACGGCGACCTGTGAGGACGGCAGCTCCGGCGGGCTACGCGTGGTGCTGAGCCTGCGGCCCGGACTTGGGTCCGATGGCGTGCAGGAATTGTGCGCCCGGGTGGGGGAGCGGATAGCGACCGACGGTGAGGCCCGGGCGAGGATTGACGCGCTGTCCTTCCGGATCGTGACCGCCGGTCCCTAGCCCCCCGCCGTTACAGGTTGATCATGTGACCGGCGATACCTTCGATGGCCTCTTTGACTGCTTCACCCAGGGTCGGGTGCGCAAAAACGTTGCGGGCCACCTCGTCCGCGGTCAGGTCCCATTTCTGGGCCAGAGTCAGCACCGGCAACAACTCGGTGACGTCCGGTCCGATGAGGTGGGCGCCGATGATCTCGTTGTGCGACGCATCGGCGATGATCTTGACGAAGCCGGCCGATTCGCCCAGGCCCTGGGCTTTGCCGTTCGCAGAGAACGGGAACTGGGCGACCTTCACGTCGTAGCCCTTGTCCTTGGCCTGTGCCTCGGTGTAGCCGAAGGAGGCGATCTGCGGCTGGCAGTAGGTCGCTCGGGGGATCATGTCGTAGTCGATCTCCATTGTTTCCACTCCGGCGATCGTCTCGGCGGCGACGATACCCTGGGCCTCCGCAGTGTGCGCGAGCATCAACTTGGCGGTCACGTCCCCGATGGCGTACACACCGTCGAGGTTGGTAGCTCCCCGACCGTCGATGGCGATGGCTCCGCGGTCGGTGAGCTGCACCCCGATCTCCGCGAGACCGTAGCCCTCGGTGCGCGGCGCGAAACCGATGGCCTGCATCACCTTGTCGGTCTCGATGACGTGCGAGTCGCCACCCGCAGCGGGGGAGACGGTGACCTTCACCTTGTCGCCGGAGTCGTCGATGTTCTCGACCTTGGTGGAGAGCATCACCTTCACGCCGAGCTTCTTGTAGTGCTTGAGCAGCTCCTTGGAGACTGCGATGTCTTCGGTCGGGACCATCCGATCCAGGAACTCCACGATGGTCACGTCGACACCGAAGTTGCTCAGCACGTAAGCGAATTCGACGCCGATGGCGCCCGATCCCGCGATGACGATGGACTCCGGGAGGTTCGGGTCCAGGATCTGCTCTTCGTAGGTCACGACGCGTTCGGACAGCTGGGTGCCCGGGATCAGTCGGGTCTGGGCACCGGTGTCGAGGATGAGGTTGTCGTAGGTCAGTTCCTGAGTTCCGCCATCGTTCAGCTTCACGGTCATCGACTTCGTGTCCGTCAGGGTGCCCCACCCGTCGATCTCGGTGATCTTGTTCTTCTTCATCAGGTAGTGCACGCCCTTGACGATGCCGTCGGACACCTTGCGACTGCGGGCATGCGTCACGTCGTAGGACATGCTCACGTCGCCGGTGATGCCGAAGACGTCCTTCTCTTTGTGCAGCACATGCGCGAGCTCGGCGTTGCGCAGCAGAGCCTTGGAAGGGATGCAGCCGATATTGAGACACACCCCGCCCCAGTACTTGCCTTCGACAACAGCGGCCTTCAGGCCCAACTGGCTGGCGCGGATCGCCGCGACATACCCGCCGGGACCGGCACCGAGGACTACTACATCAAAGTGATCAGCCATGGGGGCGACTTTAGTCGGCAGACAGCAGTTCCTGCGCAAGCGGGACATCAAGGACCAGGGAGTTCAGCAGTCCGCCGCGACACGCGGCAGTCACCGCTGCGGCCCGTTCGGCACCCATACACACCCCGATGACGTTCGGTATCGCCCGCAGCTCCACATCGCTGGTCGTCAACAGGCGGCGGGCGAACTGGCTTGCGACATTGTCGCCGAATGCGTCGACGAACACTCCGCTGACTTCGCCGACTGCACCGCCGGCGCGTAGTTCCTCGATTTCCGCAGCAGATGCGGCCCCGTAAAGGGTGGACAGTTCGGGTTCGAACACGCCGACGCCGACGATGGCGACGGTGACCGACGTGACGTGCTCGTGGGCTGCGATGAAGGCAGGGTCCTTGCGTAGGTAGTCGGCCGCAGCGCGGTCAGGCGCGACGAACGGCGCGTGAAAGCGGTAACTGCGCCCGCCGCCCATAGCGGCCAGATCCCGGACCATATCTGCGGGCGATGCGATTTGGTCTGCGCCGGGCTCGTACCGCGCTCCGCTCAGCTGGACGATATCGATCGGCGGCAGCGTTCGTAGTGCAGCCACCGTGGCTGACGCGGATCGCGACCAGGGCAGACCAAGCACGTCCGAAGGCGTCAGCACGGCGGACAACTCTGCTGCTGCCAGTTCCCCGAGTCGGATCCGACGGGCCTGGGGGGAGCTGTCACCCGCCGCGCCGTTGAGCACAGCGCACCGGCGAAGACCAAGGCGTTCGGTGATCGCCGCGGCGAGCTCACCATGGTCGCCGGGGCCGGACTCGACGCGAATACGGACCACACCGGCTTCCCGGGCCAGCGTCAGGAGCCGTGCGACACGGAAGCGGGAGATCCCGAGCTCGGCAGCAATGGCTACCTTGCTCGCATCCTCGAGGTAGTACCGGCGGGCAACCGTGACGAGTATCTCCCGAGTGGCACGTTCATCCAGTTGCGCACTGCCGCGCAGCTGTTCGGCCGGTCCAGCCGGTGCGTCCATGTCCGTTTGCTCCCGCAGTCGTTATCGAATCGCGACCTCAGCTTGTCGCGCTCCGGCCATGTGATCTGTAACACTACTCTCATCTGAGCAATCCGTGCTCATATGAGCACTTAACGGAACGAGATCTCATGCGAGTCGTATCACGGGCAGCAATCGGCGTGGCCGTCGTCAGCTTGGTAGGAACGGGTTTGTCCGCATGTTCGGCGAGCAGTGGGGGCGGCGGCGGCGGTGGCGGTGGTGGCAACAAGTCACTCAATATCCTGATGGTCAACAACCCTCAGATGGTGGCTCTGCAAAAGGTTGCGCCCCAGTTCACCAAGGCCACCGGTATCAAGGTCAACTTCACGGTGAAGCCGGAGAACGACCTTCGCTCGACTGCAGCCACGGAGTTCTCTCAGCAGGCCGGTCAGTACGACCTGGCCACCCTGTCCAACTTCGAGATCCCGATCTATGCCAAGAAGGGCTGGGTCGCCGACCTCACGAAGTACACGACCGACGCGAAGGCCAGCTTCGACGGAAAGGATTTCGACCAGGGCGACATCCTCAAGCCGATGGCCAAGTCCCTGACCGTCGACGGGAAGATCTACGGCGAACCGTTCTACGGCGAGTCCTCCTTCACCATGTACCGCAAAGACCTGTTCAAGGCTGCCGGTCTGACGATGCCTGCGGACCCGACCTGGCAGCAGATCGCGGGCTTTGCCCAGAAGCTGAACAAGCCCGGGAAGGTCGCCGGCATCTGCCTACGCGGCGCGGTCGGTTGGGGTCAGGTGATGGCGCCGTTGACGACCGTTGTCAACACCTTCGGCGGCACCTGGTTCGACAAGAACTGGGACGCAAAGCTCAACACCGGCGGATTCAAGAAGGCCACGGAGTTCTACGTGAACCTGGTCCAGAAATACGGCGAGAAGGGCGCAGCCCAGTCCGGCTTCACCGAGTGCGACAACGCGATGATCCAGGGCCAGGCGGCCATGTGGTACGACGCGACCTCGGCGGCCGGCACATTCTCGGCATCCAAGTACGCCAATGACATGGGATACGTCGCCGCACCGGTGGACCAGGTCAAGAACGCAGGTTGGCTCTACACGTGGGCCTGGGGAGTTGAGAAGGCCTCCAAGAACCAGGACGCTGCCTGGAAGTTCATCTCCTGGGCCAGCGGCAAGGGATTCCCCGCGGTGATCGGCGCCGGTAGCGGTACCGGCATGGGCTGGGCGAATGTTCCGGCGGGCGCTCGTGCATCGCTCTACGACAACCCCGAGTACCTGAAGGTTGCCAGTACGTTCGCAAAGCCGACCCTGGCTGCCATCAACGCCGCGGTGCCGGACGGCTCCAACCGTCCGACCCACCCGCCGGTGCCCGGCATCCAGTTCGTGGGTGTCGCTCAGTTCACCGACTTCGGGCAAACCGTCAGCCAGCAGATCTCCAACGCGATCGCGGGTAGCACCTCGGTCCAGGCCGCGCTCGACGCGAGTCAGAAGATCGCTCAGAACGGCGTCAAGGAATACAAGAAGTAATGACCACTGCAAGTCTCGACTCCAGCGGTGCCGTGGATGCCCCCACGGCACCGCCTGGTGCGGACAAAGAAATCAAGCGCCGGATGCGGCGCGACGGGTGGGTGCGGCGTACGCCGCTGATGCCGGCGTTGATTTTCGTCATCATCATGACGCAGCTGCCCTTCCTCGCGACCATCTTCATCGCCTTCAGCAAATACACCGCCTTCAGCGGTAACCAGGGCTTTGCTGGACTCGACAATTTCAAGACCGTATTCCAGGACGACGCCGCTCGGTCTGCGGTGTTCACCACGATCAAGCTGACCCTGCTGGTTGTGGGGATCAGCCTGGTTCTCGGTATCGGAATCGCGTTGCTGCTGGACCGCACCTTCAAGGGCCGCGGCGTGGTGCGCACGATGATGATCGCTCCGTTCCTCATCGTTCCCGAAGCTGCGGCGCTGGTGTGGAAACATGCCCTGCTAGACGCCCAGAACGGTTTCTTCAACGGCATCATCACGATGGTCTGGGGATGGTTCGGTGACAACAATCCACCGCAGCCGGTCTGGATCAACAGTCACCCGTTGGGTTCGATCGTGGTCTCACTGGTGTGGCAGTGGACACCGTTCATGATGCTGATCCTGTTGGCCGGCCTGCAGGGCCGCCCGATGGATGTCATCGAGGCCGCCAAGGTCGACGGAGCCAACTCCTGGCAGATCTTCACCAAGATGACGCTGCCGCACATGCGGCGGTACATCGAATTGGCGGGCCTGCTCGGTGCTATCTATATCGTCCAGAACTTCGAGGCCGTCTTCACCATCACTTCAGGTGGGCAGAACACCGCGAACCTGCCGTACTACATCCAGCAGGCATTCTTCGCCGGCACCGGAGAGTACGGAACTGCGTCGGCCGCAGGGGTCATCACCGTGATCGGCACGATCATTATCGCTACATTCGCGCTGCGGACCGTGCTGACGGTTCTCAAGGAGGAGAGCTGAATGGCTGGTAACGCTTATGTGAGTCGGACGGTAGGACAGAACAAGCGCTCGGGGGTGATTCTGAGCTTTGCTGCCTGGATCACCGGAATTCTGTTCATCATCCCGATCTTGTGGATGGTGCTGACCGCGTTCCACAGTGAGAACGACGCGGCGAAGAACCCCCCGGCGTTCTTCGCAGCGCTGTCGACCTCCGGTTTCAGTGATTTCTGGGCGGCGCACCCCATCGGGCCGCTGCTGAACTCGCTCACAGCCTCGGTCGTGTCGACGCTGTTCGTGCTGGCGCTCGCACTCCCGGCGGCGTACGCGCTGTCGATCAGGCCGGTCAAGAAGTGGACCGACGTGATGTTCTTCTTCCTGTCCACCAAGTTCATGCCGGTCGTGGCGGGCCTTCTCCCGCTCTATCTCGTCGCCAAGAACACCGGCCTGCTGGGCAGCGTGTGGGCGATGGTGATCATCTACACGGCGATGAACCTGCCGATCGCGATCTGGATGTTGAGATCGTTCCTGGCCGAGATGCCGATCGAGATCCTCGAGGCCTCGCA
>JALYUK010000256.1 GCA_030853805.1 Actinomycetota bacterium
CGACGACATCTCTGGACCGGGCCGGTCGCATCGCATTGTTCCGCGCACTCGGCCGCGCCTACCTGCGCGTCGGCATACCGGCCCTGCTCATCGCCTACGGCTGTGGCGCCGGGTTGCTGCGTGATCATCCGGTGGACCCGACCGTGATCATCACCGCCGTCACCGCTGCCGTCCTGCTGGCCGTCCTCGTACTCGGCGTGCTGCAGGCTCGACGCATGACGCACCTGCGACTGCGTGCGCTCGCCGCACCGCAGGGGCTGGACGTGCAGGGTCGCGTCACCGCAGCGGCCCGCCGGGCGGCCGGCCTGCGCGGGGTCATCGGCCTGTTGAGCCTGACGCTGGTGATCCTGGGCTCGATCCTCGCCGGCTGACCTGGCAGCGGAAACACCCGGCGCAAGTACACAGACCCACCGACATCGTCTGCATGGAATAATTCACGATGGATGCCACACGGACGCCGGTCCGATGGCGAGGGTGGGAGCGCACGACGTGACGACGCATGGTTTGTCCCAGCGCCGGGACCTGGTGCGCGCGGAGGTCCTGAAGGCCGGGTATGTCCGCGTGGAAGACCTCGCCCAAACCCACCAGGTCAGTTTGATGACGATGCACCGCGACCTGGATCAGCTGCAGATCGAAGGCTGGATCACCAAGATCCGCGGGGCTGCGACCGCCAACCCGACCGCATTGCGCGATGCCGGCGTCACTGAGCGCAGCATGTCGATGAGCGCTGAGAAAGCCGCCATAGTCCGTGAGGCAGGCCGACTTCTGGGGCGCGGCCAGACGATTTTCCTGGACGACAGCACGACGGCAATCGGCCTGGTCCCGCTGCTGTCGGTACACGCTCCGGTTACCTTCGCCACCAACTTCGTGCCGGCGATGGCTCTGGTCAGTCCGTCCGACGGGGTGGAGGTGAAGCTGCTCGGCGGCACCTATGACCCGCGCCTGCAGTCGTGTTCGGGCCTGCAGACTGTCGACGCGATCAACAATTTGCAGGCAGACCTCTTGTTCATGTCCACGACCGGGATCACCGAGAGCCGCTGCGTGCACCGCTCGGAAGCCACCCTCATGGTGCGCCGCGCGCTCCTGGCCCGCAGTCTGCGCAAGGTGCTACTGGTCGATCATGCAAAATTTGGTCGACCTGCACCCCATGTGCTGTGCGGGGTGGAGGCGTTCGACACGATCATCACCGATGATCGGGCCTCCGAAGAAGACCTGCAAGGGCTGCGGGAACGGTGCACCGACGTGCGCGTTGCCGCCACCGAACCCTGAGGCCATCGCGCACCGGGGATGTTAGATCAACCAATCGCGACATGATTCCCATTGCGTCGACCATCATGACCTGCGTCGCGAGTGCCCCGGAAGAACGGCGTCTCAACGTCGAATAGCCACGCCGACAGCGCTTCGACGCAATCCCCCATAACGCCGGCATCTGCCACCGCGACGATTTCGCCCAATATTTATCGGTGTGGGGCAGCGCCGCGGACGGATGGGTGGACATCACAATTTGGTCTCGGGAGTGGCGAACTTCACACAAAGGCCTATATGTTGCCGACCACAACAATTTATGGTGGCGGCCTTCCGGGTGCCACATCCCCGAGAAAGGTGTTCTTCATGCGCAAAGAAGCGCTGAGCCTGGCGGCCATTACGGCAGTCGGCGCCCTTGCCCTGGCCGGCTGCGGCAGCAGTTCCACAAGTCCGAGCTCCTCCGCTGCACCAGCGGGCTCGTCCTCGACCGGCTCCTCCTCGGCCTCGGCCTCGGCCACCGGCGGCGGCGACTCCGCCAAGATCGACGGCAAGGGCGCGAAGGTCGGCATCATCCTGCCGGACCGCACCACGTCCAACCGGTGGATCTCCACCGACCCGGCCGCGCTGAAAGAGCGCTGCGCAACCGACAACCTCAAGTGCGATATTCAGAACGCCAACAACTCGGCGACTCAGATGGCGACCATTGCCGACTCGATGATGAGTAACGGCGTCAAGGTCCTGATGCTCGTCAACCTCGATTCGGCCTCGGCCGCGAAGATCGAGACCAAGGCCAAGTCCAAGGGCATTCTCACCATCGACTACGACCGACTCACCCTCGGCGGCAGCGCAAGCCTCTACGTGTCGTTCGACAACGTCGCCGTCGGCAAGCTGCAGGGCCAGACACTGGCAGGCTGCTCGCAGGTCAAGGACAAGAAAGCCGTCAGCTACGTGGAGTTGAACGGTGCTCCGACCGACAACAACGCGACGCTCTTCGCGCAGGGCTACAACAGCGTGCTCAGCAAGCAGGCCGGTTGGACCAAGAAGGCCGACCAGTCGATCGCCAACTGGGACAACACCCAGGCCGGCATCACGTTCGCCTCGATGCTGCAGAAGAACCCGAACCTCGACGCTGTGATGGTCGCCAACGACGGCATGGCAGGCCCGGTGATCACCGATCTGAAGAAGCAGAAGAAGAACGGCAAGGTCGCGGTGTCCGGTCAGGACTCCACGGTCGAGGGTCTGCAACGGATCATGACCGGCGACCAGTGCTTCACGATCTACAAGCCGTCCGTCGGCGAGGCCTACCCGGCCGTGGATGCAGCAGCCAAACTGGCAACCGGCTCGTTGCCGAAGACCACCACCACGATCAAGGACACCCAGACCGGGCGCAACGTGCCCGCCATCCTGGCCACTCCCATCGCGATCACCAAGACGAACGTCGCCAAGCCGATCAACGACGGCTACACCCCGAAGTCCGCGGTCTGCACCGGTAGCTACGCAGCGATGTGCACCACGAACGGCGTCAAGTAGTCCATCCCAGCGGGCGGTCGTAGCGGCAGCCCTTGTCATCACCCGTATCGACGCGGGAGCCTCCACCGGTCGTGCCTTGCGGCACGACCGGTGGTTGTCCCGCAGGAGCCCTGATGCCTGAACACTCCGTCCCAACCCCCACCACTACCGATGAGCCGATCCTGCGGATGCGCGGTATCAACAAGAATTTCGGTGCTGTCCACGTCCTGAAGGGCGTCGACTTCGAGGCCCGGACCGGCGAGGTCACAGCGCTCGTCGGCGACAACGGGGCCGGCAAGTCCACCCTCGTCAAATGCATCGGTGGCACCCACCCGATCGACTCCGGCGAATACCTCTTCGAGGGTAAGCACGTGACGGTGCACGGGCCGCGTGACGCCTCGGCACTGGGCGTCGAGGTCGTCTACCAGGATCTGGCACTCTGCGAGAATCTGGACGTCGTCCAGAACATGTTCCTGGGCCGTGAGCGGGTCAATTCCCGTGTCATGGATGAGGACTCGATGGAGCTCGCAGCTTCTGATGCGCTCAAGTCGCTGTCGGTGCGCACGTTGTCCTCGGTGCGGCAGCGGGTGTCCAGCCTTTCCGGTGGGCAGCGGCAGACCGTAGCCATTGCCAAAGCCGTGCTCTGGAAGGCAAAGCTCGTCATCCTGGACGAGCCCACGGCCGCCCTCGGAGTCGCGCAGACCGAACAGGTGCTGCAGCTGGTGCGCCGACTCGCCGATCAGGGTGTCGCGGTCATCCTCATCTCGCACAACATGAACGACGTCATGCAGGTGGCAGATCGGATTTCTGCCCTGTACCTCGGTCAACTGGCGGCCACCGTCGAGACGGCCTCGGTGACCTCGACCCAGGTCGTCGAACTGATCACCTCGGGGCGATCCGGTGACATCGGGCTCAACGCCGCCAAGCCGCTAGGAGAAGCATCATGACCATGACCGACAGCGACCGCACACCGGCCGCCACGGCCGACTCGCCGGCATCAGGTGGGGATCTGAGGCAGTATTTCGCGGCCTATGTCCGGCGGGTCCGCGGCGGCGACATGGGGTCCTTGCCGGCCGTCGGGGCGCTCATCGTGCTGGTGGCCGTCTTCTCGGTCGTCGACTCCGCGTTCTTCTCCCTCGGTAACCTGTCCAACCTGATCACCCAGGCAGCGCCGGGGGTCCTGCTCGCGATGGGGGTGGTCTTCGTACTGCTGCTCGGCGAGATCGACCTGTCTGCGGGAGTCACCTCCGGAGTAGGCGCCTCGATCGTCGCCGTGCTGTTGTCCAAAGGCCTGCCGTGGCCGTTAGCCTGCCTGGTGGCGCTGGCCGCCGGCGCAGTCATCGGTCTGTTCATCGGCTGGATGCGCACCAAGGTGCGGGTGCCCTCCTTTGTGACCACCTTGGCGCTCTTCCTGGCACTGCAGGGCGTGGTCATCCTGATCGTGAACACCACGGGCACCTCCGGTGCGCTGTCATATCGCAACAAGACGCTTGACGCGCTCGAGAACTCGTTGATGCCGGTCTGGCTCGGTTGGCTCATTGCAGTGCTGATCACGGTGGGCTTCGCTGCCACCCAGGTGCGCCGGATCGTGGCCCGTCGCCGTCGCGGGTTACCTGTCGAGCCGACGATCGTCCTGGCCGCAAAGATCATCGGTTGCGCCGTCATCGTGTTCGGAGCCACCGCGCTGCTCAATATCAATCAGAACTCGGGTGCTGCCCCAGGAATCACCCAGACAGCAAGCGGTCAACTCGTCCAGACCAAGGCCCCCACCCTGCAGGGTGTCCCGTGGGTCGTCCCGCTGGTGCTGGTGCTGGTCGTGTTCCTCGGCTTCGTTCTCAACCGTACGCGGTACGGGCGACACATCTACGCCGTCGGCGGTAACGACGAGGCTGCCCGCCGGGCCGGTATCCGGGTCGACGCGGTGCGCGTGTCGGTCTTCGTCATCGGATCAGTGCTGGCCATGGTCTCCGGAATCGTGCTCGGTTCGGAGTACGGCGTCAGCCAGCAGACCGGTAACGGAAACACCCTCCTGCTCGCTGTCGGTGCTGCCGTGGTCGGTGGCACCAGCCTCTTCGGTGGCAAGGGCAAAATCACCGACGCCCTGATCGGTGGACTGGTCGTGGCCGTGATCATCAACGGGATGTCCGATCTGCTGCAGGGCAAGAACAACGCCGCTTACCAGGCCATCGTCACCGGGATCGTGCTCGCGCTCGCCGCGACCGTCGATGCCCTGTCCCGCCGACGCGCGGGATCCAGCGGACTCGGCTGAGCGGGTGGTTGCTCGCGACGATGCCGCTCGTCCTGAGCAAATCCGAGAACACAACCTCGGCCTGCTCCTGCGGCTACTGCACCGACAAGGTGAGTTGACCCGTAGCGAACTGGTCGAGGCGACCGGACTGAATCGCAGCACCATTGCCGCGCTGGTCTCGGAACTGGCGGACCAGGGCATCGTGACCCAGAACCGCAAGACACCCACGACGTCCGGCGCCGGGCGGCCGTCGTACACCGTGGTCGCGTCGCGGCGGGCGGTCTACGGGCTGGCCGTGGATATCGACGTGCGCTCGGTGCGGGTCGCGGCGTTCGGGCTGGGTGGGGACCAGATCTCGCAGCGATCCTGGAAACATCAGGACCGCTCAGCGCGTCCGACCGAGGTGGTGCAGCAGCTGGTGCGAGCGGCCGCGTCCATAGCGCAGGAGATCTCGGGCGCCAGGTGTATCGGCGTGGGGGTCGGGGTGCCGGGAGTCGTTCGGGCGGCCGACGGCCTGGTGCTGAATGCGCCCAACCTGGGCTGGCGCAGTGTCCCGTTCGGGGCGCTGCTGGCGAACGCGTTCGACGTGCCGGTCCGATGCGGCAATGACGGCGACCTGGCCGCGCTCGCCGAGCATCAGCGCGGCGTCGCCACCGGGCACGACGATCTGGTGTGCGTGATCGGCAGGGTCGGGGTCGGCAGCGGCATCGTGTCAGCAGGGCTACCGCTTCGCGGTTCGCGGGGGTACGCGGGAGAGATCGGGCACCTGTGCATCGATCCGCAGGGTCCCCCGTGCCATTGCGGTCGTCGTGGCTGCCTCGAGCAGTACCTCGGCACGCAGGCGATACTGGATGCCGCCGCCGCCGAGGGGCTGCACGTGCTCGCCCTGCCCCAGCTGTTCCAGGCTGCAACGCAACGCAACCCGGCCGCGCTGCGGGCGTTGGACGGCGCGGCGCGTCACCTGGCACGTGGGCTGTGCGATCTGATGAATCTGTTGGACCCGCAGATGGTGGTCCTGACCGGCCATCTTGCCGACGTCTTGACCCACAGTGGCCACATCGTCCGCGACGGCATCAGCCACGCGGCCGTCGCTGACACGACGCGCCCGGTCAAGTTGACCCGTGGCCTGCTCGCCGAACCGACGCTGGTGGGGGCCGCAGAGTTGGCCTTCACGAGTCTGCTCAGTGGTGAGATCGTGACGCGCGGAATTCCGGCGCAGGAACTACCCAGCTGACCGCGTCCGGGACCCGACCCGCTCGAGTACGTCCGCTCGGTAGGTCTGCTCGGCATCGGTCGCCAATACGGACCGACGAACGAGCTGCTGCACGCATGCCAGCGCCACACCGTACGACCCGTAGGCCACCTCGCAGACCAGGGCCAGTTGTCGCAACTGCAGGTCACTGAGCCGGTCCAGGTGGGCCAGGTCACGGACGTACAGGACATCGGCCTCGACCAGGTGATGGGCCGCCTGCTGCATCGGGTCCGCCCATTGAACGGGGGCCAGCGGCCACGTCTTGGTGTTCACGAACCGGTGCGGGACGAAACCCTGCCCGCGCAGCTCCAGGTCGATATCTGCGAAGGTCGGCTGCCCCTCGTACAGACGGTGGAAGCCGACTTCGGTGTGCACGGCAACGGCTGCGGCCAGCCGCGCCCGACCATGGCGGAACACCTCCAGCTCCCCACCCTGGATGTCGATCTTGAGCAGATCCATCCGCTCGATCTCCTCGATGTCGTCCAGGCGCACGGTCGGCACCTCGATCCGGTCGAGGACGGCTGCCATCGCGGGGAAGTCGGTCAGCAGTGCCAGCTGTCCGTGATCCGGCTCGAGGGTGCTGGTGAACCCGGACTCTGCGCACAGCCGCAGTACCTGGGTGGATCCGTCGCCGACGGCATACGGCAGATACCGGTGCCGCTCATCGGTTGTTGCGGTCAGCTGCGCGAACGCCGCCGGTTGAGGTTCGAAGCCGGTAACCCGGCCGATGCCGGACTCCAGCAGCGGGGCGTACGGGGGTGTGCCGTCGATCGGGTTGGCGCCCACATCCACGATCTGCACCGGCAGGTCCGGGTCGTGCAGCAGAGCAGTCGTGGCGGATTTCGGTGGCGTTGTCACCGGCCCAGACTAGGCACCCGCCGACGGACATACTGAAACCATGAGTATGGACACCGAACCGCAGGACGCCGCACCAGAAGACCGAGCCGACCACAGCACCGATGCACCCGCGGAACGGTTGATGGCCGACCACGACGAAGCAGGCGATACCGGATACGCCACAGATTCTGCGGCCAGCGGCGGAAAGGGCGCGCCGGTCATGCGGGGGTTCAGCTTCGCTGAGCAGGACGCCATGAAACATCCCGGCGACGGTCCGAATGCTCGCGATTGAGGTGCACTGACACCGGCCGTGCCGGTCTCTTGCGTCGGCACACCGGTCATCAAAAATGCGCCGCTGACCGGGTCGGTCAGCGGCGCATTTTCAAGAGTTGACCGTCAGGGGCGGGCGTATCCCGAGGGGGTGCCGTAGATGGGCTGGATCTTGACGTGGTCGCCCGGCTTGGGAGCCGCGATCTCCATGCCGTTACCGAGGTAGATGCCTACGTGATAGGCCGGTGAACCGAAGAACACGAGGTCACCCGGCTGCGGGTTGCTGACCGGGGTAAGCGCGGACTGCTGCGCGGCAGCCGTGCGCGGCAGGTTGATGCCGACCTGCCGGAACACGTAGCTGGTGAACCCGGAGCAGTCGAAACCACTGGGCGTGGTGCCGCCCCAGACATACGGAACGCCCAGGTAGCGCTCTGCGATCGCAATGACGCCACCGGTTGCTGCCGGAACATTGGTGACCGGGGTGGAAACGGGCGGGGTGGAGACAGGCGGGGAGACAGGCGTGGTGGAACTGCCTTGGCCGCCACCGTTCTGCGTGCCACCGACCCGAGTGGATGCGGCGCCGGAAGGTGCGACCGGCGGACGGGTGGCGGATCGCGAGGTCAAGGGAGCCGGCGCGGGCTTCGGAGCCACGTACGTACGGGCGACGATTGCCGACAGCTGGGTCTCCGCTGCTACTGCATCACGAATTCGGGGAGCTGCGACGGGCGCGGACACCACCTCGGCAAAGTGCCGACCGGTGAACTGCACCAGGGTCAGCGACGACTGGGCCGGCGTCACGGCGACCTGCGCGGGTGCGACGGCAGCCTGCGCGGACTGGGAGAAGACGGCTGAGGCCACCAGGCCACCACCCACAGCTACTGCTGCGGACACGCGTGCGGTGGAGTTGACCGAGGAAGCCAACTTGTTCGGAGCGCGGTGGCGCCCACGGGGTTGCAAAAGCGACATTGGAGAAACCTCTCGGCGCCTACGAGGTGAGCTGTCGGGCTCGGGTGGAGGTTACCCGGTTCGTAGCAGTCGATACCCCGTATGCGGCTGCTCGTAACTTTGCCCCGAGGTCGCCCGTGGTGCGGCGACCGAGGGTGGTTCCCCCGCTCCTGCCTTGCGGTTTGTGCATTCCCGGGCTGCTGGCAGGACTCGGCGGTGCTGCTCGGGGGACCTCAGGCTGAGATCCGTTGGAAAAGATACAACAGATCCACAGATGGTCACAAACGGGTCACGGGAGCCTGTGGAGAACCTATGAGGGGCCGGTGTCCTGGGAGTCTGCGGGCCCGACCGCGACGAAGACGTGGCTGGCAATCTCGCGCGGCAGCGAGACCCCCTCCGGCCCGTCCGGCACCTGCGCCAGGACGCGTCCGTCAGCGGTGTGGGCAATGATCGAAGCGCCCGGGCGAATCCCCGCAGCGGTCAAAACTTCGAGCGTCGACTGGTCTGCCTGGGCGGGCTCGCCGATGCGGCGAACAACCAGGTTCGCGGGCTGCGCCGACACGACGTCCGTCAACGGCACGACGCCGTCCCGGAAGTTCTGCACCGGACTGGTCGAACCGAGCTCGGCCAGTCCGGGGATCGGGTTCCCGTACGGGGACAACGTGTGTTCCGGCAGCATGTCGAGGATCTTGCGCTCGACCCGCTCGCTCATCACGTGCTCCCACCTGCACGCCTCTTCGTGGACGTATTCCAGCTCCAGACCGATCACGTCGACCAGCAGCCGCTCCGCCAGCCGGTGTTTGCGCATCACCCGCGTCGCGATACCGCGACCGTGCTCGGTGAATTCAAGGTGCCGGTCCCCGGCGAGGGTCAACAGACCGTCGCGTTCCATCCGCGCCACCGTCTGGGACACCGTGGGCCCGGAATGACCCAGGCGCTCGGCGATGCGTGCCCGCAACGGAACGATCCCCTCCTCCTCGAGGTCGAAGATCGTGCGCAGGTACATCTCGGTGGTGTCGATCAGGTCAGTCACCACCATAGTTTCCCATCGATCGCGGATGGGCGGGCCGATCGCGTGCTCAACACCGGACGGGAATGATCGGGGCGGGTTGCACGTTTGCACAGATGACAGTCGGTGGTCACCCCCCTGAACACCGACTGTTGAATGAGGGTCCTGGGGTTCTGCCCCATGACGAGCGGGCTTAGCGCCATGCTCGGGAGGTCGCCTTCCTCCCCCGGTCGGCGACCTCCCTCCTCCCTCAGCCTCTTCGACAAACCCGTTGCGCTCCGGCAGAACTGGAATTATCGTGCTGGGTACACGAGAAAAGGAGGTGGTCCCAGAGTGCATTCAACAAGGACGCGTGAGGTGGTTGCGCACTAGCGCAGCCCGTCAGTCAGCGGACAGCGCGGTGAATACCACGCACCACCGCAGCCCGTGGGGCGCGACCCGTCCATCGCGTGCCGGCCACCAGGTCGGAGCCCACGGGCTGTTTCACGCCCCGAAGACGCGAGTGGCAGACCCTTGGATCAGGGCTGCAACCGCTCGTGCGTCCAGCAGGTGGGGTCGTCCAGTGGCCCGTCACCGGAACGCTGGAAGAGCACCCGGTCGTGCAGCCGACTGCGCTGCCCAACCCAGAACTCCACCGTCTCGGCACGGATCAGGTAGCCACCCCAGAACGACGGCAGCGGTACGTCATCCGCGCGACCGTTGTCCGGGTAGCGCTGCGCATACTCACGCTCGACCTGCTCCAGTTCGCTGCGACCGGTCAGGGGGGCACTCTGGCGCGATGCCCAGGCACTGATCCGCGAACCCCACGGTCGCGACTGGAAGTACTGCGTGACCACGTCGCGCGGTAGTTGTTCGGCGCGTCCGGTGAAGCGAATCGAATGGTAGAGCGCGGGCCAGGTCAAGCTTGCCGCGATACGCGGATCAGCGGCGATATCGCTGCCCTTACGCGATGTGAGATTGGTGTAGAAACCCGGGCCGCCCGGGGTGAGGTAGCGCATCAACACGGTACGGACCGTCGGCGACCCGTCAGCGTTCACGGTGGCCACGCTGATCGCGTCCGGCTCCTGCACACCTGGCGCGTCGTCGTCGGCCGCGGCCTCGCGTGCCTGCCGCACCCATTCGGTGATGATCGGCCAGGGCGCGTCCGGCACCTGACCGTCTTCCAGTCCGTGCCCGTCGTAGTCCCATCTGGTGACGTCGCTCATCCAGCCAGGTTAGGCGCTGGCAGACTCGAGCCCGTGACCATCGTGATTCCCGCGGACCTGCTGCCCGCCGACGGACGTTTCGGGTCGGGGCCGAGCAAGGTTCGTCCCGATCAACTGCAGGTTCTGCAAGAAATCGGCAGCAACGTCATCGGCACCTCGCATCGGCAGGAGCCGGTCCGCGCACTCGTCCGCGAGGTGCGGCAACTGCTGAGCGACTTCTTCAGCGCGCCGGACGGCTACGAGATCGTGCTCGGCAACGGCGGGTCGACGCTCTTCTGGGACGTCGCGACCTTCTCGCTCATCGAGCGATTCTCGGCGCATGGGGTGTGCGGCGAATTCAGCTCCAAGTTCGCCGCCGCCGTCGCTGCCGCCCCGTTTCTGGACGAGCCCGCCGTGAGCCGATCCGCCCCTGGCGAGGTCACCCCGCTGGTCGCGGTACCGGGTGCGGACAGCTACGCCTACGCGCAGAACGAAACCTCCACAGGCGCCATGCAGCCCGTGCGCCGAGTGGCCGACGCCGACGCAGGCGCGCTGTCCCTGGTCGATGCCACCTCTGGCGCGGGCGGACTGCCCGTAGACCTGGCAGAGGCCGACGTCTACTACTTCGCCCCGCAGAAGTCCTTCGCCTCCGACGGCGGCCTGTGGTTCGCTGCGATGTCACCGGCAGCGCTGCAGCGGACCGCGGCTGTCGCGGCGTCGGGGCGGTGGATCCCGCCGAGTTTGAATCTGCAGACCGCAGTGACCAACTCGCGACTGGACCAGACGTACAACACCCCCGCTATCGCGACCCTCGCGTTGATGGCGTCCCAGCTGCGGTGGTTGATGGCGGGCGGCGGTCTGGACTTCGGGGTATCCCGCAGCGCGCAGAGCAGCACCCGGCTCTACGACTGGGTCCAGGCGAGGCCGTTTGCCGCGCCGTTCGTGTCCGACCCGGCCGCGCGTTCGGCCGTGGTCGCCACCATCGACTTCGAGGAGTTCATCGACGCCACCCTGCTGGCCTCGACGCTGCGCGCCAACGGGGTGCTGGACACCGAGCCCTACCGCGCCCTGAAGCGGAACCAGCTGCGGATCGGGATGTACCCCTCCGTCGATCCCGACGACGTCAGTGCCCTGACCGCCTGCATCGACTACGTCGTCGAACGCCTCGCCTGACCCACGAAAGGTCGCCTCATGCCTGATCTCAACCTGACCCGGGACGAATGCGCCCGCCGTAGCACCGAACTACGCGTGCTGGACTACACCGTCCGGCTGGACCTGCGTAACGCTGGGGACCCTGAGCAGGCCACCTTTGACTCGATCAGCACCGTACGGTTCGCCGCGAGCACCGTCACCAGCTGGATCGACATCGTGGCGCAGGACCTGGTGGCGGCAACGCTGAACGGGGCCGCGCTGGACGTGAGCGGGTACGACGGCGCGCGCCTGCCGCTGCCCGGACTCGCGCCCGACAACGAACTGGTCGTGCACGCCCGCCCGCTCTACAGCCGCACCGGCGAAGGGCTGCATCGGTTCACCGACCCGAGCGACGACGCGACCTACCTCTACACCCACTTCGAACCCACCGAGAGCAGAAGGATGTTCGCGGTCTTCGAACAACCGGACCTCAAGGCGCGCTTCACCTTCACCGTCATCGCGGACGCCGGTTGGCTGATCCGCTCGGGGCAGCCCGAGGTATCCCGCCGCGAATACGACGGGCTGGCCGAAGTTGTTTTCGCACCCACTCCCCCGCAGTCGTCCTACATCACGGCGATTGCGGCCGGCCCGTATCACCTCGCTACCGACGAATGGTCCGTGCAGCGGGCCGACGGGCGCCGGCTCACCGTTGCGCTCGGGGTGCTGTGCCGCGCGTCGATGGCGCCGCACCTGGACGCGGAGGACATCTTCACCGTCACCCGACAGGGCCTGTCCTACTTCGATGACCTCTTCGCATTCCCCTACCCCTGGGGCAAGTACGACCAGATCTTCGTGCCGGAGTACAACATCGGCGCCATGGAGAATCCTGGCCTGGTCACCTTCACCGAGAGTTACCTGCACCGCGGAACCGCCACGATCGCGGACCTGACCAGCCGGTCCGAAGTGATCCTGCACGAGATGGCACACATGTGGTTCGGCGACCTGGCGACGATGCGGTGGTGGGACGGGCTGTGGCTGAAGGAGTCCTTCGCGGACCTGATGGGCTACCAGGCCAGCACCGAAGCCACCCGCTACACCTCGGGGCTGACGATGTTCGCCATCGGCCGCAAGCAGTGGGCCTACACCCAGGACCAACGACCGACCACCCACCCGATCGCGGCCGATATCCCCGACATCGAGGCCGCAGCGCAGAACTTCGACGGCATCACCTACTCCAAGGGCGCCGCGGCGCTGCGGCAACTGCAGGCGTACGTCGGTCGTGAGGCATTCGACGAGGGCGTACGCGGCTATTTCGCGGCCCACGCGTGGGGCTCGACCGAGCTGGCTGACTTCCTGGCCCCGCTCGCCGCCGCGAGCGGTCGGGACCTGGGCAACTGGGCAGATACCTGGTTGCGCACCAGCGGCCCCTCACAACTCAATGTCACGGTCGCCGAGCGTGACTCGCGTACCACCCTCACGTTGCGCCAGACGATGCCCGCGGGCTCAGCGCCCGAGGATCTGCGCACCCATGTCTTCGGAGTCGGCCTGTACGCCGACCGCGACGGTGTGCTGACGCAGCTGTCCCGCGTGCCGGTCGAGATCACCGACGAGGCCACTCTCGACCTGGCCGGCACCGCCCCCGATCTGGTCCTGCCGAACGACGATGACGCGACCTACGCCATCGTCCGACTGGACCTGGCTTCCCGGCAGTCTGCGCAGCGCTCGGTGTCCACGATGCAGTCACAGCTGGCCCGGGCGCTGCTCTGGTCGGCGCTGTGGAACCACACCCGCGATGCCCAGCTGGGCGCCGAAGAGTTCCTGGACACGGTCCACTCCCAGCTACCGAGCGAGCGCGATCCGTTGCTGGTGGATGCAGTGCTGTCGATGGCCCGGACCGCGGTGGCGGGCTACCTCACCGGCGAGCGGCAGGAGCACCATGCCGGCCGTCTCAGTCGCCTGGCGCACTCTCGGATCGGTGAGACCGATGGCGACGAGGCGATGATCTGGGCCGGGGCGCTGGCGTCGTTCGGCGCGATGACCGCGACTGCGGCCCCGCTGATCCAGCCCTTCCTCGATCCGACCGCGACCGGGTCGGGCCCGGCGACCGACCTGCCGGCCGACCCCGAGTTGCGCTGGGAACTCATCACGGCGCTGGCCGCCACCGGGTCGCGCACTGTTGCCGGGCTCGAATCCGATCTGAGCGCCGACTTCACGATGAGCGGTCGCCGGGCGTACGAGCGGGCGGTCGCGAGCCTGCCGACCCAGCAGGCCAAGGCGACGTCGTGGGACATCCTCACCGGCGTCAGCGACATCCACCTGACCAACGACGGTCAGCGGGCGCTCATCGTCGGCTTCCGGCAACCTGCGAGCGGCGCGCTGGCAGCCGCTTTCGCACCTCGCTTCTTCGAGATCCTCGAGCAGCTGTGGGCAACGCAGTCCCAGTCGATGGCCATGCGATTCGTGACGGGCCTCTTTCCGGCGCCCGAGACCGGCAGCACTCTTGACACCGACCGGGTCATCGTGGCGGCGCGCGACTGGCTGGACCAGCACACCGCTGCCCCTGCTGCACTGCGGCGCGGAGTGATCGAAGGTCTCGACGACGCCGAACGGATCCTGCGGGTGCGCGCGTTCGACGCGTCGTAACCCGCCATCAACGCACGATTGCGGCCACCACTGCGATACCGATGAAGACGGCGAGCGCAGCAAGCACGATCCACCGCCGGAACCGCGGCGACATCACGCCACCCGCTCAGGCAGTACCTCGCGGGCAGCCTGACGCGAACTGACCTGGATCTGTGGCAGGCGGGAGAGCGGCTGGCGTTCGATCCGTAGACGGAGCTGTTCATGTCGCATCAGGTACACCATGGCACCGATCACCGTCAGCCCGGTCGCGATGCTGCCGACCAGGATGGTCCACCGGGGTCCCCAGGCGGACCCGATCCACCCGATGATCGGCGCGCCGATCGGCGTGCCGCCCAGGAAGATCGCCATATAGAGCGACATCACCCGCCCGCGCATCTCCGGTGAGACAGCCAGCTGCACCGTCGCGTTGGCCGTGGTGAGCACGGTCAGCGCGCACAACCCGGTGGGGATGAGGAAAAGACCGAAGAGCCAGAAGTTCGGGGCCAGTGCAGCTGCGGTCGCAGCGACAGTGAAGCCCGTCAATGCGATCAGCAGCACCCGTAGCCGAGGACGCGGGCGCCGCGCCGACATCAACGCCGCAGCCAGCGAACCGACCGCCATGATCGACCCCAGCGCACCATAGGCAGTCGCGCCCTGATGGAACTGGGCGGTGGACATGAGAGCGATGGTCAACTGGAAGTTCATTCCGAAGGTACCGAGCATGAAGACCATGAACATGATCAGCATGATGTCGGGGCGCTCTCGGACATAGGCCACACCCTCGCGGATACGCCCCTTGCCCACGCTACGAGGTGCGGGCCGCAACTCTGCGGCGCTCAGCAGACTCAGCGCGATCAGGACAGCCACAAAGGAGACCGTGTTGACCGCCAACGTCCAACCGGTGCCCACCGCGGCAATCAACAGGCCGGCCACGCCGGGACCGATCAACCGCGCACCGTTGAACGACGCACTGTTAAGGCCCACGGCGTTGGCGAGGCGCTCCCGGGGGACCATCTCGGACACGAACGCCTGGCGCGTGGGGTTGTCGAATGCTGTTGCAACACCCTGCGCCGCGGCAATCAGGTAGACCTGCCAGAGGCTGACGACCGAGCTGAGAACCAAAACCGCCAGCACCGCGGAGGTCACCGCGAGAGCCGTCTGGGTCGCGACGAGAACCGTGCGCTTGGAGAAACGGTCGCTCACGGCGCCCGCGATCGGCGCCAGCAGTACCACCGGCGCGAACTGCAACGCCGTCACGATGCCGAGCGAGGTCGAGTCATGGTCGGTGAGCTGGGTCAGGACCAGCCAGTCCTGGGCAACCCGGCCCATCCAGGTACCGACATTGGAGACCAGGGCTCCGGCAGCGTAGATGCGGTAGTTGCGGTATCGCAACGAGGCGAACGTGGGACTCATCGCGCCACTGCGATACCGCGGACGCCTGCGCGACGAGCACTACAGACTCGGCGCGGGTACGCGGTTTCGGGGCAGAGACGTGTCATCAGCATGGCAAACCAATTATATTGGTTGACTATTCCTTGTGCTGCCCAGCCTGTAACTGGACAGTTCCCAGCTAACCTCCAGGGATGGCGCGAATACTGCACTCATGACCACAGCCGAAGCCCGCCTCCTGATCGCCGAAGATGAGCTGAATATCCGCGAATTGCTCTGCACGAGCTTACGATTCGCGGGATTTGAGGTGTTCTCGGCCTCGAACGGCGCCGAAGCGGTGGAGGTCGCGACGACCCAGCAGGTCGATCTGGCCGTGCTGGACGTCATGCTCCCGGACATCGACGGCTTCAGTGTCACCCGCAAGCTGCGTGATCACGGCCAGCAGATGCCCATCGTCTTCCTGACCGCGCGCGACGCGACCGAGGACAAGGTCAAGGGCCTCACGGTCGGCGGTGACGACTACGTCACCAAACCTTTCAGCCTCGAAGAGGTGGTGGCCCGGATCCGCGCGGTACTGCGCCGCACCAGGCTCGATCAGCGCGAGAGCCCCGCCCTGGTCGTCGGTGACCTGGAGTTGGACGACGACTCCCACGAAGTCACCCGCGCCGGGAGGGTGATCGAGGTCTCCCCCACCGAATTCAAACTGCTGCGGTACCTAATGCTGAACAATGGCCGGGTGTTGTCTAAATCTCAGATCATCGACCACGTGTGGGACTACGACTTCCGCGGCGAGCCGGGCATCGTTGAGAGCTACATCTCCTACCTGCGTCGCAAGGTCGACGTCGACGCGGTGCCGCTGATCCACACCAAACGCGGAATCGGTTACGTGCTGCGCGCTCCTCGCGAGTGAGTTCACACCGCAACTCGATCTGGCGTCGCGGTCTACGCGAGCTGCACGAGCTGCCGTTGCGGCTGCGGCTGTCCGCCTTGCTGGTCGCGATGCTGATGGTCGGCCTTCTGGTCACCGGAACCGCTGCCACCTACGAGTTGCGCGGCTTCCTGCAACGCCAGGAGGACGTCGAACTTCAGGTGACCTCCGGGCAGTTGGTCGCCGCGTCGGTAGCACGTCACCAACAGCCCGGATCTCCTGCGCCGTCGCCCTCGATCACCCGCAACGGGTATGTGGTCCGGCTGCAGTGGACCACCGACACGCCGCAGGACTACTTCCGCAGCGGTACCAGCCAACCGCTGTTCCCCACCCTGAGTCCGACGTCGCCGCAGGTACGCGATGGCAAGCCGTTCACCGTTGGTTCCGTCAACTCCAACAGTTCGTGGCGGGTCGTGGCGGGCACCACCGTCGTTGACGGGGTCGCCGTTCCTTACGCCGTGGCGGCCTCACAGGACAGTCTGCATGCGACGGTCGACCGACTCGCAGCCATCGTGGCGCTCGCCGGTCTGATCGTGCTGCTCGCTTTCGCGGTGCTGGGTTGGTACGCCGTGCGCCGGACCCTGCGCCCCCTCACCAATATTCAGAGCACGGCCCGCCGGATCGCCGCCGGCGACCTCACCCAACGCATCCCGGTGCATCAGACGCGTGACGAGGTTGCCAGCCTGGCCCACTCACTGAACCTGATGCTCGGGCGCATCGAAGTCTCGTTCGCAGCCCGGCAGGCATCCGAGGAGCGGATGCGGCGTTTCGTGGCCGACGCGTCCCACGAGCTGCGCACGCCGCTGGCGTCCGTACGCGGCTACGCCGAGCTGTACCGGATGGGTGCCGTGACCGGCGCGAAAGACGTCGCTGCAGCGATGCGCCGCATCGAGGACGAGGCAACCCGGCTGGGAATGATGGTTGATGAGCTGCTGTTGCTGACCCGACTGGATACGCCCGAATTCGGACCGGGCGAAGCCGGCCGCCCGTTCACGGCGGTCGACCTGACCGTCCTCGCGGCGGATGCGGTGCAGGATGCCCGGGCGCGCGCGCCGCATCGCACAATTCGGATACTCAGCCTGCACGGCCCGCTGCAGGCGACCATGGTGTCCGGCGATGACGCAGCACTGCGCCAGGTCCTGACGAACCTGCTGACCAACGCCCTGCGGTACACCCCCTCCGATACGCCGATCGAGGTACTGGTGGGTTATCAGAAGGACGCGGATGAGACTGCACACGTCATCGTGCGCGATCACGGGCCGGGTGTGGAGGCAGCTCTGAGCGAACGGGTCTTCGAGCGGTTCTACCGGGCGGACGCCGCTCGCAACAGCGCGCACGGTGGCAGCGGGCTCGGGCTGGCCATCGTCTCGGCCATCATCACCTCGCATCAGGGCACCGTGGCGCTCACCCGGACCGCCAGAGGGGGTGCGACCTTCACCATCGGGATACCGTCAATCGCACAGCGGCCTCACAAGAAGCGCGAAGGTTCGAACAAGATTTCTGCCGCAAACTGGACCGCAGATCAGATTCATGCCGAATGAGGAGTTTTAATGTCGCAGGACCAGTCCCCCGACCAACCGCAGGGACCGTCGGCGGATGGTGACCGTCCGCACACCGACCCGTCCAGCACCCAACCCATCCCTGCGCAGCAGCCGACCTATGGCCAGTACGGAGCCCAGGGTCAGCAGAACCAGCCAAACCAGCAGGGTCAGTCCTCCCCCTACGGCCAACAGAGTCAGCAGGGGCAGCAGGGCCAACAGAGCCCCTATGGGCAGCAGAACCAGCAGGGTCAGGGGCATGGTCAGCCTGGTCCGTACGGCCAGCAGAGTCAGAACCGGCCCTCGCCCTACGGGCAGAACCCCTACGGCGCTCCCGGACAGTCGTCGCAGCAGGGCGCATTCGGACAACCCTCGAACGGTTCATCCAACCCGATGACCACCCCACCGACCCCGTCCGGCACCACCAGGCGCCGGTCCCGAGGCGTGTGGTTCGCGGTGCCGATCGCCGCCATCCTCGCCGCCGCGCTCGCGTCCGTCTCGACGTATGCCCTGACCAACAACCCCAACAGCGCGTCGGGCGGCACGGGCAGCCCGAGTGTCAAGATCAACCCCTCCGATTACCAGAACAACAATGCCGTCAACTGGACGAGCGTCGCGTCGAAGGTCAGCCCGTCCGTCGTCTCGATCACCGTCAGGGTGGGCAACAGTGGCGACCAGGGGTCCGGTGTGGTGCTGGACAAATCCGGAGACATCGTGACCAACAACCACGTCGTCGCCGCGGCGAAATCCTCCGGCTCGGTGCAGGTCACCCTGAGCAACAACAAGACCTACTCCGCCAAGATTGTGGGCACCGACCCCAGTACCGACCTGGCCGTGATCAAAATTACGAACGCGCCCAGCGACCTGACGGCCATGCCGTTCGGCAGTAGCAAGTCCCTCGTCGTGGGACAGCCCGTGATGGCGGTCGGAAATCCGCTCGGCCTGTCCGGCACCGTCACGACGGGAATCATCAGCGCTCTCAACCGCCCGGTCACCACATCTGAAGCACAGGCAGGTCAGGCCGCCGATCCGGTAGTCACCAATGCCATCCAGACCAGTGCTGCCATCAACCCGGGCAACTCCGGCGGTGCACTGGTGAGCGCCAGCGGTAAATTGATCGGGATCAACTCCTCGATCGCGACTCTGGGTCAGAGTTCGCAGACCACGCAGTCGGGCAATATCGGCATCGGTTTCGCCATCCCGGTCGAGGTTGTCAACAACATCACCGGCCAGCTCCTCAAGAGCGGCAAGGCAGTCCACGCTCAGCTCGGCGTCACGGCCGGTACCGCCATCGCCAAGGTGGACGGCGCCACGCAGGCCGCAGCGCAGGTCAAATCGGTCAAGTCCGCCAGCGCCGCCAGCCGCGCCGGCCTCAAGGTCGGCGACTTCATCATCGATGTCGACGGACAATCTGTCGCCGGGAGCGATTCGCTCGTCGGATTCGTGCGTGCACGCAACGTGGGAGACAAAGTGAAGCTGACAGTGATTCGCAACGGCAACAAGCAGGACGTCACCGTCACGCTCGGCAAAGCGCCGAGCAACTAACGCTGTTCAGCAGAACGGGGCTCGACCGGGATCCGGTCGGGCCCCGTTCTGTTGCCTGTGGATAACTTCTGGGACCACGGTCGCTGCACCGTAGCGTGCGGTGACAACGGGTCAGCCAACCGGGCGGCCCGACAGATTTCCACCCGATATTTTCCCAGGAGAAGCAATGACTGCAGGCAACAGCGGCGCATTCGCCGTCGACAGCGGCCAGCTCACGCAGCACAGCACTGACGTGACAATGATCGCCGAACAGATCCACGACTCGATGAACACGATGCGCGTCAAACTGGAGTCGCTACAGGGCTCGTGGAAAGGTGCGGCCGCAGGTCAGTATGTCCAACTGCACCACGAGTGGGAGGTCGCCCAGGAGAGGGTGCGGATCGCGCTGGAGGACATCAGTTCCTCCCTCGCCCGAGCAAGCAGCGCCTACTCCTCTGTCGAGCAACAGGTCACAGCCGTTTTTCGGCCATAGTGCACTGAATCAAAGCGTGGCCGCCACCTCGGTCGCCTGCCGTATCGCTCGTTTGGCATCCACTTCGGCGGCCACGTCTGCCCCACCGATCAGATGACGTTTCGGGTCCTGGGCATCGGCCAGATCGCACACCGACTCCTGACCGGCGGCGATGACGATCGTGTCGACCTCCAGCAACAGCTGCTCGGACCGGCCCTCGCTGTCAGTGTCGTCGCCGGAGCGGACGGTGACGTGTAGGCCGTCGTCGTCGATCAGGTCGTAGGTGGCGCCGCCGATGAACGTCACTCCGCTGTCCTTGAGCGTCTGGCGATGCACCCAGCCGGTGGTCTTACCCAGGCCTTTGCCCAGCGGTGCCGGTTTACGCTGCAGCAGGTAGACGGTGCGAAGCGGCTCGTCCCCGCTCTTGGGTCCCACACCACCTCGCGCTTCCTGCGGGTCGAGCACTCCCCAGCGCGATTTCCAGTGCTTCAGCGACTCTCCGCTCTCGTGCAGCAGGAATTCACTCACGTCGAAGCCGATCCCGCCGGCGCCGATCACTGCGACCCTGGGGCCGGCGGTAGCGCGCCCACTCAACAGGTCGTCGTACATCACGACGGTGGGGTGTTCGATGCCCGGGATCGAGGGCCGACGGGGCTTGACCCCGGTAGCGACGATGGTGTGATCGAACCCCGCAAGGTGACTTTCGTCCACCCGGATGCCGGTACGCAGCTGCACACCGAGTACCTCCATCCGACGCGTGTAGTAGCGCAGCGTCTCGGCGAACTCCTCCTTACCGGGAATCCTCATCGCATACCGGAACTGGCCACCGATCTCGTCCTGCTGCTCGAATA
>JALYUK010000262.1 GCA_030853805.1 Actinomycetota bacterium
GGTCCGACCCCACTGTCGGTTCCCATCGCGATGTTGACGCCGGCGCTGATCGCTGCGCGCACGGATGTGGTGTGTGCTTCGATGACGACACGTGCTTTTGCTACTACTGCTGGCGGGATATTTGCCCCGGCGTCTGCAGCTTCCAGGACGGCGAGCGGGGCTACGAGGGTTGGTACCAGCCAGGTCCCTCGTTCGAGCATCATTGAGATGGCTTCGTCGTCCAGGTAGATGCCGTGTTCAATGGATCGAACACCGGCGCGGATGGCGTTCTTGATGCCCTCGGTGCCCTGCGCGTGTGCCATTACGTCAACGTCGCAGGCCCGCGCCTCAGCGACTGCCACCTCGATCTCGGCTGCGTTGAATTGGGTGTGCGCCGGATCATCGGTCAGCGACAGTACTCCGCCGGTGGTGCAAATCTTGATGACGTTGGCACCGGCCCGCAGCATCTGTCGCACGACCTTGCGCATCTCATCGGGACCGTCTGCGATACCGGCTGGTCGGCCGGGGTGCGGTGTGCTTAATGGAAGGTCTAGTCCTGATGGAAACCAGCCGTCGGTGTGGCCGCCGGTCTGGCCGATGATGTTGACCGCTAGCAGCACTCGTGGCCCCTGGATCAATCCGTCCTCGACGGCCTGCTGAATGCCCAGATCAGCTCCTCCGGCGTCACGCACCGTGGTGACACCGGTCGCAAGCGTTGCTGCCAGGTGCTGGGCAGCTTCGTAGAACTGGTATGAGAACGGCCTGGTTACCCGCTGCATCAGATCGACCCCGGACGATGTGAGGTGTACGTGACAGTCGAAGAAACCGGGGTAGATCGTGCGCCCCGTCACGTCTACACCGCGGTCGCCATCCAGGCCGGTCCCGACCTGCGCGATGTGGGTGCCTTGGAGGACCACGTCGGCCGGTGCTGCTGGGGACCCGGTGCCATCGAATACCTGACCACCGTGCAGCAGCACACGCTGGGCGCGGTCCGGCCCGCTCATATCGACTCCATGTTGGTGGCCGAGATCGTCGCTGGCCGCACCTGCTGTAGCAGGGCACCGATCAATACGATGCCGATGTTCGGTAGCAGGGCAACCAGCCCGACGTTGATATGGCCCGCGAAGGTTTTGTCACCGAAAGTCAGCCAGATTACTACGGCCTCACCAACGAGCAGGCCGATCAGTACTGGCCACATTCCCACTAGTTTGCGAGCTAAAAGCGCGAGCCCGATCGCCGGAATGAGCTGATCAAGACCGGAATATGTGAGTAGCAGCAGATTGGCGAGCAGGTCGGGGCGAGAGAGCGCGAGTCCCAGTGCAAGTGCGGTCACCACGACGACGGAGGCGTAGTTGACTCGTAGCTGCTCCTTGTCATTGCGGGTAGGGACGATGTTGCGTGAGATCAGTGAGGACATCCCGATGATGAGTCCTGCGGCGGGGACCATCGCCGTGGCTGCGGTCGCGACGACAACGATGCCGATGAACCATGCTGGGAAGGTTTGCCCGGCCAACGTTAGGAGGACTCCGTTGTCATTGCTGTTGGCTGGCAGCGATGTGATTCCGACGAATCCCACGATCATCGGTAGTACCAGGCCGATGGAATATACCGGCAGGAAGACGTAGTTACGGCGTACCGCCCGCGGTGATCTGGCTGATAGCAGCGCCGGCCACGTGTGCGGCAGCGTCATGAACAGCACGCCCAACGTGGAGGCGACCATGCTGGAGAAGAACCAGGTGGCGTCGTAGGCGCCCTTGTGAATGTGCAGCAGATCGCGGTGGTCGGCCATGACTTTGGTGAAGGTCGGTCCGATGCCGCCGGTGAAGTGCGCTGGGATCGCCACGACCAACACGATCAGGACGATGAGCATCAGTGCGTCCTTGAAGTACGAGGTGGACGCCACTCCTCGGATCCCGGCCCACAACACAAAGGCGACGACCAGGACGAACGCCACGATGATGCTCAGGTCGCTAGAAGACTTGTCGCCGGTCGCTAGCTGGACCGCCAGCCCGAGCCCGGTGATCTGCAACTGCAGGTAGGGCAGCAGGAACACCACACCGCAGATCGCTGCGACAAGGCCCAGGAGGCGCGACCCGTAGAAGTCGGAAAGGAAATCGGACATCGTCAGTTGTCCGCGGTCTCGAGCGCGACGCCAGATGACCGGGCCGAGGAAGTACAACCCGGCGTATGCGAGCGGCACGTAGGGCAGCGCGTAGAG
>JALYUK010000275.1 GCA_030853805.1 Actinomycetota bacterium
TTCGACGCCGAGCACCCGCTCTACGTCATGTACACCTCGGGCACCACGGGCAAGCCCAAGGGCATCCTGCACACCACTGGCGGATACCTGGTCGGTACGTCGTGGACCCACCACGCGGTCTTCGACCTCAAGCCCGAGACCGACGTCTACTGGACGGCCGCCGACATCGGCTGGGTCACCGGACACAGTTACATCGTCTACGGCCCGCTCGCCAACGGCACGACGTCGGTGATGTACGAGGGCACTCCGGACAGCCCGCACAAGGGTCGCTGGTGGGAGATCATCGCTAAGTACAAGATCACCACGCTGTACTGCGCGCCTACCGCGATCCGTACCTTCATGAAGTGGGGCCGCGATATCCCTGCGCAGCACGACCTGACGAGCCTGCGACTGCTCGGATCGGTCGGTGAGCCGATCAACCCGGAGGCGTGGATCTGGTACCGCGACCAGATCGGCGGCGGCAAGACGCCGGTCGTCGACACCTGGTGGCAGACCGAGACCGGCATGTTGATGGTGAGCCCGTTGCCCGGGGTGACCCAGTCCAAGCCGGGCTCGGCGATGAAGGCGCTGCCGGGCGTCACCGTCGATGTGGTGGATGACGACGGCAACAGTGTCGGAAACGGCAACGGCGGCTACCTGGTGATCACCAAGCCGTGGCCTGCCATGTTGCGCACCATCTGGGGTGACGACGAGCGGTACAAGGAGACCTACTGGATGCGGTACGCCGACAAGGGCTACTACTTCGCCGGTGACGGCGCCAAGCTCGACGAAGACGGCGACGTGTGGGTGCTGGGTCGGGTCGATGACGTGATGAACGTGTCTGGTCACCGACTGTCCACCACCGAGATCGAGTCGGCGCTGGTGTCGCACCCGAAGGTGGCCGAAGCGGCGGTCGTGGGTGCGACCGACGAGCAGACCGGTCAGGCCGTCAACGCGTTCGTCATTCTGCGCGAGTCGGCATTGAAGGGCGCCGGGGAAGCGCCGGAGGCCCTGATCAAAGAACTACGCGATCACGTGACCAAGGAGATCGGCGCCATCGCGCGGCCGAAGTCGATCCTCGTGGTGGCCGAGTTGCCGAAGACCCGGTCGGGCAAGATCATGCGGCGGTTGCTGCGCGACGTGGCCGAGAAACGTGACGTCGGTGACGTCACCACGCTCGCCGACTCCACGGTGATGGAACAGATCCAGAGCGGAGTTGCGAACTCCTCGGAGAGCTGAGCCCTTCCACGCGACGAGGGTCGCATCGTGTGCTGATGGTGTAGCTATTGCTCACCCCTCACCACACGATGCGGCCCTCCGTCGTTGCGTCGCCCTCTCATCGAGTCGCAGCAACCGATCCGGCACTTCGTCCCGCCGCGCTCGTCGTGCAGAAGCAGCTGACGAGTTCTGCGGGGCAGTGAATCAGCTGTGCCGCGCTGGGCTGGGTGGAATGGCGGGTGACGGCCCGTCCGTGCCAGGGTGAATGACATGAGCAACGGTTATGGACCCGATGGCGGCTACGACGACCGAGACCCGGACCGCACCCAGCGCATCCCGCAGGGGCGCTCGCCGGAGCCGCAGTCGTACAACAATCCGCCCCCGCAGCAGCCGTACCAGGACGACAACCGCGGATACGCCCCTGCCCCGCCGCCGGACCGCTCGGGGATCGGCGGCGGGGTGCTGACCGGAGCGATCGCGCTGGCTCTGGTGGTCGGCGGGGTCGTCGGGTTCCTGTTGAGCTCGAGCACCGGGTCCACCAAATCCCCTGGCGCGGGCTCGACCACGACCGTCACGAGCACGAGCACCCCGTCGACGGTGACCGATTCGGCATCCGCGGCTACCTCCACCACGACGGTAACCGGCGAGCCGTCCACCACCACGCAGACACAGACACAGACCCAAACGGAAACTCAAACCACCACGGTCACCGAATCCCCGCAGCCCACCCAGTAGGCAGCCACTGTCTGCAGGGAGCTACTTCTTGGGCGGCAACGGGATGAAGAAGGAGACGCGGTCCTGGTATTCGCGGTACTCAGGCCGCTTCTCCATCTTCTTCTCCATCCGCCGGGCGCCCGTCGCGACGACCAGGAAATAACCCATCGCGACAGGCGACAGGAGGGTGAATTCACCCGGTGAGGAGGAGGCAGCCACCAGATACACGCCCGTCCATACGCACGCGTCGCCGAAATGGTTCGGGTGCCGCGACCAGCTCCACAGACCCTCATCCATCACCTTGGGACGTTCGTCCTTGTCACGCTTCTTCCAGTCGTTCTTCTGCTTGTCTGCGACGGCTTCGCAGATCATCCCGCCGACCATCACGCTCAAGCCCACCGGCACGAGGGCCCTACGCCAGCCGCGCGGCGGGCCGCTGGCGGCGACGATCTGCACCGGCAACGAGATGAACCATTGAGCGGCTGCCTGGGTGAGGTGCAGTTTCACGAACTGCTGCGCCGGGCTGACACCCTCAAGTAATTCGGTGTACCGCGGGTCTTCCTTGTCGGTGCCCGCGATGCCCTCGACGATGTGCTTGCCGAGCCGCCCGCCCCACAGAGTCAGGCCTGCAGCGAGCGCCGTCCGGCGAGTGCGGTCACCCGTGCCGGCAGCCGCGCCGACGAGGGCGATCGCCGACAGCCCGGGACCCCAGACGACGTCGATCGTGTCGCGGCGGCCCATCACCCGACCGGCGATGAACGACCCCACCTGACCGGCGGCGATCATTCCCGTCGCCAGGCCGGTCACTCGCTTGAAGTTGTCGATCTGCAGGGTCATCGTCTTGGTGTCCTTCGGGTCAGCTCGGGGTTACGACGCCTCTATCGTCGCTCAACCCACAAAGCTGTGGTGGTAGCTCTCCCCGAAAGTGCCGTATGAGAAGGGGTTGACGAAGCCATAACGCTCGCTGTTGGCCTGTAACCACGTGTTCCCGGGCCGGCCCCAGTCGAAGGGGCTTACCGGGTTGGTGGCGTCACCCTCCTCGAAGTCGACCGCTTGGCCGTATCCGTGGTTGGACGTGCCGGGCACAGCGGCCTGCGGGAAGCCGAGCAGTTTGTACCAGTACTGCTGCTCGGCGAACGAACGATAGGTCAGATCGATGGCGGCCCACGATCCGAACTTCGCGCGGTAGGCGTTCTGCAGCTGATTCAGACCCACCAGCGCGTAACAGTTGAGGTAGCGCTGAGCGCTCTTGGTGTAGCCGGGGTCGAAGGAGCGTGCGGCGTTCCATGCCAGAGGCACTTCGCACATCGAGCTCAGCGCAATCCTGCCGTTGGTGTCCGACGGGTCCGAGGTGGTGGTGAGCGTGCCCTGGTTGACGTATCCGCGACTGGTCTGCAGCCAGTCCCCGGCCAGCACCCCGGTCACCTGGGACCGGCCGGGGTAGGAACCGATGATGGCGGCGCTGTAGCTGGGCGCCGTCCGGATATTCGCGCGCGTGTCATGTGCGGTGACGTACCGGGTGACCAGTGACGCGGCCGACACGCTGGAACAACCGGGGTAGGAGCCGATCGCGCTCCAGGTCGTCGGGTCGACCACGCCGGTCGCCGGCAATCCGTGGGTTGTCTGGAAATATTTGGTCATGGTCAGTGTCGCCGGGTCGAACGTGCTGTTCAGCGCGACCCAGCGACTGTGCAGGCGCCACTGCCACGCCTTGACCAACGCACCGGTATCGCCGTAGCCGATGGTCGCGATCTGACACGAAGGAGAGATGGCTGCGGGCGATGGTGCGGCGTGTGCTGCCGGCACGGCCACTGCGCCCATGCCGAGGAGCGTGGCTATTCCAGTCGATCCGGCGAGAATCCGGGCGCGGCGCAGGCTCATTCAATGCTCTTTCGATCGCTGGGGCGCGGCCGCGCCCCCAGGAGGCTATCGGAAAGGCGGTCCGTTCGGATTTGTGGTCGAGGTACGGTGCGGCGAAGGACTTTCCGACAACAGAGGGGCGCACGTGGACGAGGTCGGAGATGGGCAGCCTGCCCCGGCGGAGGCTCCCGCAAAAGGTCGGCAGCGTAATACCCGCCAGGCCCAGGCCATCGAGGGTGCGCTCGCCGACGCCGACGGGTTCCGGACCGCCCAGGAGTTGTTCACCGTCATTCGTGGAGACGGGATGCGCATCGGGCTGACCACCGTCTACCGCCACTTGTCGTTGCTCGCCGACACCCATCGCGCCGATATCGTCCTGAATGCGGAAGGGGAGGCGCAGTACCGGTTGTGTGGTCCGCACTCCGCCGACGGTGAGGACGCTCATCACCACCACCTCGTGTGCCGGGAGTGTGGGCGCAGCGTCGAGGTCTCCGGTCCCGAGGTCGAGGCTTGGGCGGACAGGGTCGCGGCAACAGCGGGCTACACGCAGATCACCCACACAGTCGAACTTTTCGGACTCTGTCCCGAGCACTCGCAGCCCTGATCGGCGACTCCACTGCTCGCGTTTGCGCTGCCAGCGACGCAAACGCGACTGAATAGTGCCGCTCGGCCTATTTTGGCGTCGCCAGCGACGCAAACGCGGCAGCCGCCCGGGTATGCCGCCGGCGGGCTGCAGCGAGCGCCGCAGCGCCGGTGTAGATCAACGCAGCCGTGATCATGATCGTAAAGCTCACCGGCAGCACCGG
>JALYUK010000279.1 GCA_030853805.1 Actinomycetota bacterium
CGCCGTCGTTCTCCTCGTGATATTTGGAGAGGCCGCCCTCGCCGGTGTCGTGCGCAAAGCCACCCATCGCAGCGCCTTTGTTGAGCGCACGGATCGCGTTGGCCGACAATGCGCCGAAGCTCATCGCAGACACGTTGACCAGCGCCATGCTGTACGGCTTCTTGCAGTCCGGCCCGCCGATCATCACCCGCGGCGGCTGATCCGGCGCGTCCAACGGCGCAGTGGTGTGGATGAGGTACTCGTAGCCGGGTTTGTAGACGTCCCGCTCGGTGCCGAACGACAGCTCGGCCGCAGTACCTTTCGCGCGCTCGTAGATCAACGTGCGGGTGTCGCGATCGAACGGGCGGCCGTCCCAGTTCCGTTCGATGAAGTACTGCTGCAGCTCCGGGCGCAGACCCTCCAACAGGAACCGGCTGTGCCCGATCACCGGGTAGTTACGCAGAATCGAATGTTTCTTCTGCAGTAGGTCACGGGCCGCGAGTGCGGCGATCGCCCCTGCTCCGATACCGAGTCCACCCAGTTTGCTCACGATCGACTCCTTTGAGGTACCGGGGTTCGCGGTTCGCCGCGGCGCCCGAGGGGATATTCGCGTTGTTCTTCGAACCTATCCAAGCTGTCTGGATATTTGCAGGGCTTCACGGAGAGTAGGTGTCCCGCCCTGGTCACCTCGGCATCCGTACGATGAACGCGTGTACGCACCCCTGACCTATCTCACCGGCGCGGTCCTGGTGCTGCTGGCGATCCTGGCCGCCGTGGCCTTGCTTCGCGGCAAACCGATCAACGACCCGATGCTCTGGGCCGGTCTGGGCGCCGAAGGCTGCATGATCGTGCTGCTGGTCGTCGGCATCGTCTTGTCGGGCAACGGTGCCTCGGGTATGTCGACACCGTTGTTCATCGCCTACCTGGCGGGGATGGTGGTCGCGCTTCCGGTGGCCGGATTCTGGGCCATCGCCGAGCGGGAGTCGCGTTCCAGTTCCGGAGTCATACTGGTCGCTGCGCTCGGCTTGTTCGTGATGTTGTTCCGGCTGGTCCAGATCTGGGACGGCCGCCGCTGACCATGCCCCGCTGCGACACGCACCATGTCTATTCATCTCTTGAGACCCACGACGGCGGTTTGATCTGAGTGCGCACCAATACCGGCACCGGCCGCATCCTGGTCGCCGTCTACGCGCTCTTCGCGTTGGCTGCTGCGGGGCGTTCGATCCTGCAGATCGCCCAGACCTGGCCGCACCCCAATACGCCCTATCTGCTCTCGGCACTGGCCGGCGTCGTGTATGTCGTGGCGACTGTTGCGCTTGCACGCAGTGGCCGGCTGAGTGCGCGAGTCGCGTTGTACACCATCGCGTTCGAGCTTTTAGGGGTGATCGCTGTCGGCATCTGGAGTTACGCCGACGCGGGTGCGTTCGTCGCTCAGGGCCAGGCGGGCGACACCACGGTATGGGCACATTTCGGGCAGGGTTACGGGTACGTTCCGCTGGTTCTGCCGATCGTCGGCCTGTGGTGGCTGCGCCACCTTTCGCGCACCCCGGAGACCGGCGACTGAGCCCTGGAACCGCTCTGCGCTCAGACGTCCGATGCGTCGCCGAGGAAGCGGGCGATGGCCTGACCCAGTGCCTTGTCGGCGACGGCGCTCATGTGATCACCGGGCACCAGTGCCAGGCGCGCGTTCGGCAGAGCGTCGACCAGCTCCTGCGGCGATCCGTTGTCCAGGTCGTGTTCGCCGCACACCACCAACGTCGGGGCGGTGATGCACGACAGGTCGTTGTCGGGGGTGTCGACGAACGATTCCAGTACGTGCAGCAGCGCGACCGGATCGCCGCCGGTCTTGCGCAGAAACGACTGGCTCTTCCACAACGGTGAATACCGCGGGTAGGTCTCCGTCGCGGTCAGCACCTCGCGGAAGTGCTCGCCGCGACCGCCCGTGCGGGTGATGCCGGACAGTCCCATCCCGCCCAGCACGACGCGTCCGGGAGTGGCGCCACGCACCAGCATTCGGGCGGTCGTGCGGGCACCGAGGGAGTACCCGCCGAGGTCGTAGTCGGTCAGGCCGAGCTGCTCGACCAGGGCGAGGCCGTCATCGGCCAGGATGTCGCCCCGGTAGCGCTCGCTGTCATGCGGTTTTGCGCTGTCGCCGTGACCGCGCAGGTCGGGCATGATCACCCGGTATCCGCGATTTGCGATCAACTGGGCGTGCCCATAGGCGATCCAGTTCACCCTCGCGGTGGAGAAGTACCCGTGGATCAGGACGAGCGGCCGGCCGTGGCCGACCTCGTGGACGGCGAGCCGCTCGCCGTCGTGCGCGTCGATGTAAGAGACCACCTCAGACCCCCCGGAAGACTGCGAGTGTGGCAGCGGGCACCTCGTAGGGCGCACCGAGCGGCGTTCGATCCCGGGTGATCTCTGACGTCTCCTCGAAGCGGCTGTCCCACAGCAATTCCCATGCTGCGATACCGCTCTGGTCGGGAAGGGTCACGGCCGACTCAGCGGCGCCACCGTGGAAGAGCAGCAGCAGGCGGTCATCGCCGACAGCCGCCCCGTCGAAGACGACGGACATCGTGCGGGTGCGGCCGTTGTTCCACTGGTCTGCGGTCAGGATCTGACCGTCTGCGGCGTGCCAGTGCAGGGCCGGAAGTGTCTGGCCTTCGACGGGACCACCGGGGAAGAAGTGTCGCTGCCGCAACACCGGGTGATCGCGGCGTATCTGCACGAGGTGGCGAACCGTGTGGTTCAGCGCGCTCTGCCACGGCGCGAGATCCCAGTCGTACCAGGATATTTCGCTGTTCTGGCAGTACGGATTGTTGTTGCCGTGCTGCGTACGCCCGAACTCGTCGCCGCCGGTCAACATGGGCACGCCCGAAGACAGGATGAGGGTGCCCAGCAGGTTGCGCATCGAGCGTCGCCGCAGTTCGTCCACCTCGGGCGCCGCGCTCTCGTGGTCCTCCACGCCGTGGTTCCAGGAGGAGTTGTTGTCGGTTCCGTCGCGGTTGCCCTCGCCGTTGGCGTCGTTGTGTTTGCGGTTGTACGCGGTGAGGTCGGCCACGGTGAATCCATCGTGCGCCGTGATGAAGTTGATGGAGGCCAGCGGACCGCGCCGTGAGTCGTGGAACAGCTCGGCCGACCCGGCGATACAGGTCGCCAGCTCGCGTACCCCGTGCCCGCTCTCCCCGGCAGCGTCGCGCGCCAGGTCGGGCAGCCAGAAGGTGCGCACCGTGTCCCGGAACCGGTCGTTCCACTCCCCGAACGGCGTCGGGAACTGACCCGTGCGCCACCCGTGCATACCCAGATCCCAGGGCTCCGCGATCAGCTTGACGTCCGCGAGTACGGGATCGGTGCGCAGCGCCATCAGGAAGGGGTGATCGGGGTGGAAGCTGTCGTCCAGACCGCGCGCGAGCGCCACCGCCAGGTCGAACCGGAAACCGTCGACGTGCATCTCGCACACCCAGTAGCGCAGTGAATCCATCACCATCCGCACGGTGACCGGGTGGCGTAGATCGAGGGTGTTGCCGCAGCCCGTGACGTCGATGTCGTTGCCGCGACCATCCAGGCGGTAATAGGCACGACTGTCCAGACCGCGCCAGGACAGGGTCGAGCCGCCGCGGGCGCTCTGCTCGCAGGTGTGGTTGTAGACCACGTCCAGGATGACCTCGATGCCGGCTGCATGCAGCAACTTGACCATGCCCTTGAACTCGGCGACGGACTCCACCGGATCGTCGGAGGCGGCATAGGGCAGGTGCGGCGCGAAGAAGCCGAGCGTGTTGTAACCCCAGTAGTTGATCAGGCCGCGCTGCTCGACCTGCGGCTCCGAAGCGCTGGCCTGCACGGGCAGTAACTCCACGGTGGTGACGCCGAGCGAGCGCAGGTGTTCGATGGTGACCGGGTGCGCCATCCCCGCGTAGGTGCCGCGCAGATGCTCGGGGACGCCGGGCAGGTCGTGGGTCATCCCGACGATGTGCGTCTCGTAGATCACGGTGTCACTCCAGGAGACCATCGGCGCGCTCACCTCACCCCAGTCGAACTGGTCATCCACGATGACGCTGCGGGGCACGAAGGCGGCGCTGTCGCGGTCATCGCGCACGTCACCCCCGACGAGTAGTTCGTCCACGACGTTCCCGTAGACCTGCGGAGCCCACTGCACCTGCCCGTCGATGGCGCGGGTGTAGGGGTCCAGCAGCAACTTGGCGGGGTTGTGGCGCTGCCCACTGGCCGGATCCCACGGCCCGTCGACCCGGTATCCGTACCGCTGACCTTCCCGCACCCCCGGGGCGTGTACGGACCAGGTGCCGTGCACGTGAGGCACCATCGGGATTTGCCGCTCGGTGCCGGAATCGTCGAAGAGACAGAGCCGTACTGCGTTGGCGTGGCCCGCATAGACGGCGAACTCCGCACCGTCGTCGGTGAGCGTCGCGCCGTACGGCGGTGGGACATGGTCGGGGCGGCGCGGGGCAGGCATGGGGGTCAGCCTAGAGATCCCGGTAACGTGGCGGTATGACTGATCCCACCTCCATGCCCAATTTCCCGCCTCCCGCCGACGAGCACCCGCTGCGTGGTCGCGTCCTGGACGTGTTGCAGGACATGCAGGCCCAGCCGGACCTCGACACCGACGGCGACGTGACCTACTCCGTGCAGGAGCAGCAGTTGTTCGCCCGCTGCACCGAGGGTGACGTCAGTTTGCTGCGCATCTTCGGGCAGTGGCAGATCACCGACGACATGCCCACCGACATCACGAAACAGCTCCTGGCCTGCAATGACGTCACCCTCAGCCTCAACATCATCAAGACCGGTATCGCCAACGGCACGTTGGTCGTGTCCGGCGAGCACCTGGTCCAGGACGGCGACAACCTGGAGATGATGGTCGCCTCCACCACCCAAATGGTGCTGCAGGCCGTGCAGCTGTGGCACCAGACCGTGCTCGGCGAAGGCCCGCATGTGGCGAATACCGACCCCAGCGAGTTGCCCGGTCCGCCCGAAGGTGGCCCGGAAGGCGACTCCGGCAACGGTCTGGTCTGAGCATGACTGATACGACATACGGCGAGTACGTCTCGCTGCAGGTGGCCGACGGGATCGCTGTGATCCGGATCGACCGCCCCAAGATGAACCCACTCGACGCGGCCATCCAAGAAGGTCTGGCAGCTGCGGCGGTCGAGGTTTCCGGGCGCGACGACGTCGATGCCGTCATCCTGTACGGCGGTGAGAAGGTTTTTGCCGCGGGCGCAGACATCAAAGAAATGCAGCACCTGGACTATGTCGACATGGTCACCCGCGCACCCCGACTGCAGGCCTGTTTCGCTGCGGTCGCCGCCATCCCGCAGCCGACGGTGGCTGCCATCGCCGGATACGCGTTGGGCGGCGGGTGCGAGTTGTCGATGACCTGTGACTTCCGGATTGCCGCCAGCGACGCGAAGCTGGGCCAGCCGGAGATCCTGCTGGGCATCATTCCCGGTGCCGGCGGCACCCAGCGGCTGACCCGACTGGTGGGTCCGGCCCGCGCCAAGGACATCGTCTTCTCCGGTCGGATGGTCGACGCGAGCGAGGCGTTGCAGATCGGGCTGGTGGACCAGCTGTGCGAGCCGGGCACGGTGCTCGAATCTGCGAAGGCGCGGATGAGCCGGTACGTCGGCGGGCCGAAGGTGGCGCTACGGGCTGCCAAACAGGCCATCGACCGAGGCCTGGACGTCGACCTGGACACCGGGCTGAGTATCGAATCGGCGTTGTTCGCCGGCCTGTTCGCTACCAGTGACCGAGCTGCCGGGATGGAGTCGTTCGTCACGCAGGGTCCGGGCAAGGCGCAGTTCACCGGCCGCTGAGGTCGATGAACGGGGCGTTACTCGCCAGTAACCGGGTGACGTAGAATTTTCAGCAGAAGTCGTGAGTACCGCGTCAAACGAAGGGCTAGGACATGAACATCGTCGTCTGTGTCAAGTACGTGCCGGACTCCCAGAGCGATCGCACGTTCAACGATGACCACACCACCGACCGCACGAACGTCGATGGTCTGCTCTCGGAGTTGGATGAGTACGCCGTGGAAGAAGCGTTGAAGCTGGTCGAAGGCAGCGAGGGTGAGGTCACCGTCCTGACGGTCGGTCCTGCAGTCGCTCTGGAAGCCATCAAGAAGTCGCTCAAGATGGGCGCTCACAAGGGTGTGCACGTCTGCGACGACGCGATCCACGGTTCGGACGCCGGTGGCACCTCGCTGGTGTTGGCCAAGGCCATCGAGAAGATCGGCTCACCAGACCTGGTGCTGACCGGACTGGCATCGACCGACGGCACGATGAGTGTCGTTCCGGCAATGTTGGCCGAGCGCCTCGGGTTGCCTCAGGTGACCCAGGTGTCGGAGTTGTCCGTTGCGGACGGCGCCGTCAAGGGTCGTCGCGACACGGACGTCGCTTCGGAGACCATCGAAGCGACGATGCCCGCGCTGGTCGGCGTGACCGATCAGATCAACGAGCCGCGCTATCCCTCGCTGAAGGGGATCATGGCGGCCAAGAAGAAGCCGGTCGAGACCTGGTCCCTGAGCGACCTCGGCCTGGATGCGGCGCAGGTCGGCTTCGCAGGCGCATGGACGAAGGTCATCGACGTGACGCAGCGTCCGGCGCGCGCGAAGGGCGAGGTGACGCCGGACGAAGGTGACGGCGGAACCAAGCTGGTGGAGTTCCTGTCCAAGGCCAAGCTGGTCTGACGTGGCGATGAGCGAAGGAAGACAACAACATGGCTGAAGTTCTGGTTCTGGTAGATCACACTGACGGAGCGGTCAAGAAGACCTCTGCGGAGTTGCTCACCATCGCGCGCCGGCTGGGTACGCCTGCCGCCGTGTTCATCGGTAGCAACGTCGAGGCGGCGCGCCCCCGGCTTGCGCAGTTCGGTGCCGAGAAGGTCTACGTCATCGACAACCCGGACATCGACACCTATCTCGTGGCGCCGCTTGCCGAGGCGCTGGAAGCCGCGGTCAAGGCGTCCGGCGACGTGGCGGCCGTCCTCGTGACGACCAGCGGTAGCAACAAGGAGGCCGCTGCCCGTCTTGCGGTCAAGTTGGAGTCGGGTCTGATCACCGACGCGCAGGACGTGCAGGCAAGTGATGAGGGCATCATCGCTACCCAGTCGGTGTTCGCCGGTGGCTACACGCTGCAGGGCATCGTCACCCAGGGCACTCCGATCATCACCGTCAAGCCCAACACCACTGCGCCGCAGGCCTCTCAGGCTTCCGCGACTGTGGTGCAGGTCGAGCTGACCGTCTCCGACAGCGCCAAGGGCGCGAAGATCACCGACATCCAGGAGAAGAAGGCGTCCGGTCGTCCGGAGTTGTCCGAGGCCGCCATCGTGGTCTCCGGCGGTCGTGGCACCGGCGGCGACTTCTCCCCGGTTGAAGGTTTCGCCGACAGTCTCGGCGCAGCAGTCGGCGCCTCGCGCGCAGCGGTGGATGCCGGCTGGTACCCGCACAGCAACCAGGTCGGTCAGACCGGCAAGCAGGTCTCGCCGCAGCTGTACGTGGCGTGCGGGATCTCCGGTGCCATCCAGCACCGTGCCGGCATGCAGACGTCCAAGACGATTGTCGCGATCAACAAGGACGAGGAGGCACCGATCTTCGAACTCGTCGACTTCGGCGTCGTCGGCGATCTGTTCAACGTGCTGCCGCAGGCCACCGAGGCAGTGAAGACCGCCAAGAACTGACGCACTGCAATCGCGCCTACGCCCGCCTCGCCGCACCGGTGAGGCGGGCGTTCGCGTCTAGGGGCCTGCGACGTTTTGGTCGCCAGCGACGCAAACGTCGGGAAAATCGTCGATCGTCCGGCATTCGGGTCGCTAGCGACGCAAACGCTTGGGATGATGTCGCAATGCCCGCAGCAGTGATCGCCGTCCACGTGAGCAGCGTCCACGAATTCAGCAAGGACACGCAAGACCAGATCGTGCTCGACGAAGGCCTGGGGGTGCGCGGCGACGCGCACTACGGAGCGACAGTGCAACACCGGTCGCGTGTCGCTGTCGATCCCAGCCAACCGAATCTGCGGCAGGTGCACCTCATACCGGTGGAGGTTCTGCAGACCGTGCGCGAGGCGGGGTACGACGTGCAGCCCGGTGATCTCGGCGAGAACATCACCACCCGGGGCATCGACCTACGTGGTCTGCCGGTGGGTACTCGACTGACGATCGGCGATGCAACGGTCACGGTGATGGGACTGCGTAACCCCTGTCACCAGATCAACGGGTTGCGCAGCGGCCTGCTCAAGCAGCTCCTGCGCACCGACGCTGCCGGCCATGTCGAACGACTTGCCGGCGTCATGGGCATCGTCTCCCGCGCCGGCACGATCGCGCCCGGTGACGTGATCACGATGCAACTACCGCCGCAGCCCATGTTCCCGCTCACGACTGTCTGACAGGCTGGGGGCATGAGTCCCAGAGCTGCCACGACTACCCACGTCGATGCCACCGAGTTGACCGATTTCGTTCGCCCGAGGCACCAGTTCGTGCTGATCACCACCCGCCAGGACGGCTCGCCGCAGGCATCGCCGGTGACCGGCGGTGTCGACGCCGAGGGCCGACTGGTGATCTCCTCCTATCCGGAGCGCGCGAAGTCCCGTAACGCAGCTCGGGATGCCCGGGTCAGCGTGCTGGTTCTGTCCCAGGAGTTCGACGACGAATGGGTGCAGATCGACGGTACGGCCCAGGTGCTGGCGGGGGAGGAGGCGGTCGAGCCGCTCGTGGAGTATTTCCGGGTGATCTCCGGTGAGCACTCGGACTGGGCGGACTACCGCGACGCGATGCGCCGACAGGGCAAATGCCTGATCCGGGTCACCCCGACGCGATGGGGCCCCATTGCAACGGGGGGATTCCCGCCCCGTCTCACCGACTGACCTGCAAAACCGGAGCTACTTCGCGCCGGTCGACCAGGCGGCTACGGCCTTTGTGGACGTCGGTGAGCTCAGCTCCAACAGCGTCCAACTGTTCGGCAGTCCACCTTTGGGCACCCAGAACACAACCGTGTAGGTGCCGGATTTCCCGGACTTGATGAGTGTGTTGCTCAGTGTCTCTCCGGGCGAGGGCAGCCCCCCGAAGCGGCATGACCCGCCTTGACCGTCCAGCAGCACGAACTGGCGGCGGTCCACGTACGCGTCCGCACCTTTCGCGCTGATCTGCAGCGAGACCCCCACTCCGCTGACGTCGGCGGGGACCGCATCGGACGCCGGCAGTTCGCGTGGTCTCGGTGCCTGGGCGGTCACGCTGATCCCGATAGCGTCCTTGACGGTCGAGGCCGGCTTACCGAACGGGAACGTCGCGACACCCTTGCGGTCGTAGCCGACCTGCGGACCGTCGCACGCGTTCGTGACGGTCCGGCTTGGTGCGATGCCCTGTGGGGACCACTTCGCGAGCGCCTGCCGGTCGGTCGGGTTGGCGACGTAGACCACCGAGTACTTCGCCAGGTCTGCATCGGTGGGCACCAGGAACGCAATGTTGCCGTCCGCGCCCGCGCCGCCACGCACAGTGCTCAGCTGGTAGGGGTCAGGGAGTGGATTGGTAGCCGGTCGCGGGCAGACCCGCCCACTTTCATCGACCAGGACCACGGACGCCGGGGAGACCGCATACGTCCCGTTCGTGACGACTCGCGCCGAGACGTGCACTGAGGCGATGCCGTAGTTCTTGTTGCCGGTGGACGCGGTCGACATGGTCGGTGCGCTGGCCTGCGTGGCCACAGCGCTCTGGTCCCGTGTCGTGACCGGCGCGTCGAATGCCGTGCCCGCACCCTGGTAGGCCGGGGCGGTGCCTCCCGAACAGCCGGTTGGTCCCGCGTTGGTGGTGGTCGTCGGGGACTTGGAAGAACCGGACGCTGTGCTGCCGGGCGTACTGCTGCAGCCCGCCAATCCGAGGGCGGCGCAGGAGGCCACGGCGGCGACACCGACGAAGCACGCGCGTGATCGACCAGCGCGCGATGGTCTGGACGGCACGTTCCGGTAAGCCTCGGTGAACACTGCTGACCTCTCATCGGGATATGGGCAGGGCCCAGTGTGTCAAAGGCCGACCTGTCGGGCCTGCGACGCTCGGGTCGGCGTGCACCCCCGCCCGGCTCGTAGAATCGAGTGGTGCGCCACTACCTCGACCACGCCGCGACCACGCCGGCGCTCCCGCAGGTCGCCACAGCCGTTGCCGAACAGATGGCCGTCGCGGGCAATGCCTCCTCACTGCATGCCTCCGGGCGGGCTGCCCGCAAGGTCGTGGAGGAATCGCGCGAGATCGTCGCCTCGGCGCTGGGCGCGGGACCCTCGGAAGTCATCTTCACCTCCGGGGGTACCGAGTCGGACAACCTGGCCATCAAGGGTCTCTTCTACCAGCGCCGCGCGGATGACCCGCGCCGTACCCGGCTGGTCGTATCCGCGATCGAGCACCACGCGGTGTTGGACTGCGTCGACTTCCTGGTCGCCCACGAGGGTGCCCAGGTCACCTGGGTACGCCCCGACGGTCAGGGGCGGATCGACCCCGCCGCGGTCCGCGAGGCCATTGCCCTCGACCCGGCGCAGGTGGCGTTGGTATCGGTGATGTGGGCAAACAACGAGGTGGGCGCCGTGCAACCGATCGCCGAGATCGCGGCGGTGGCGCACGAATTCGACATCCCCGTGCATACCGATGCGGTGCAGGCGATGAGCACGCTGCCGATCGATTTCTCCGGTGTCGGTACGGATCTGCTGACCGCAACCGGTCATAAGATCGGCGGGCCGATGGGTGTCGGTGTACTACTCGCCCGTCGCGACATCCGGCTGCGGGCACTGACACAGGGCGGTGGCCAGGAGCGCGGACTACGCAGCGGCACTCTCGACGTCGCGGCCATTCGCGGGCTGGCAGTTGCGGCAGCCGCCGTCACCGCTGACCTGCCTGCCGAGCAGGACCGGCTGGTGGCGCTGCGCGACAAGATGATCCGCGGGTCACTCGATGCGGGGTACGACATCTCGGTGAGCGGTCCGCACGAGGTCGGAGATGTCACGCACCGACTGTCCGGCAATGTGCATCTGCTGGTGCCCGACTGTGACGGTGATTC
>JALYUK010000329.1 GCA_030853805.1 Actinomycetota bacterium
ACATCGAGCTCGCCCGCACGGCTGGCGTCACGTAGTACCGCCTCGGCGCTCAGTTTCGTCCGGTGATAGATCGTCCTTGGCGACGGGGGCGCCTCCTCGGTCACCCAGCTGGCCGCGTCTGCGCGGGTCGAGTACTCCGTCCAGGAACGGGGAGCGCGTGGCTGCGGCCCAGAGGTCCGGCGCGCGCAGCGGCAGGTCGAACGGTAGGGCGGACGGCACGACGCCACCCTACCGTGCACACGGCCGGCGACCTGCGAAGGTCCTGATGCCGCCGCCGAGCTCCAGAGGACCGATCCGTCTCCGGTTCCTCTTCAGTTGCCCGATCGGCGGCATGCGTGCTGGCCATCTGCATTCCGCATCGCTGGCTGCCTGTTCTGCCCCTGGTGCTTGGATGTCGGGCATGACCGATCAACAGGAAGTTCCGCGCGTCGCAAGGGCAAGCCGGGAGATCGCGGCGGGTGCCGAGCGGATCTTTGAGCTCATCGCCGACCCGGCCCTTCAGCCTCCCTGGGACGGTAACGGCAACCTGGCCGAGGCTGCCGTCGGGCAGCGAATCCGGAACGTCGGTGAGGTGTTCACCATGACGCTCACAGGTGACGGCGCGGTGCGAGAGAATCACGTCGTCGAGTTCGATGAGGGCCGGCGCATTGCGTGGCGACCTGCCGAGCCGGGTAAGCAGCCGCCAGGGCAACTGTGGCGGTGGGAACTCGAGCCGATCGACGTGTCGCGAACCCGTGTCACCCACACCTACGACTGGTCTGAGTTGACGGACGAGAACCGCTTTGCTCGTGCGCGAGCGACCACTGATGACAAGCTTCGAGCTTCGCTCGACCGGCTCGCCACGGTGGCCGAGCGAAATGGTCCGCCCGCGCCGCCCTGGCGACCCTGACATACAGAGATTGATCGGCGTCCTCGTGCCCGAAAGCGGGTGGCGGCCAAGCGATCTTGGTCCTGACCGGGACGCGATGTTCGCCTGTAGATGTTCCCTTACGACGCTGGCAGGCCGCAGAGTTCCGCGCTGTGTGCCCATAGTCGTTTGGCGGCGGCGGTGTTGTGGGTCAGTGCCGAGGACTTCGCCGGTCGGCAGCGGGAAAAGTATTGGCCGGTGACGGCGGTGACGTCTGGTGAGCCGGCGAGGTAGAGGCTGGTCCTGGCTCCCTTGGCTGCGGAGGAGCCGACGAGCTTGGTAGCGCGATCGAAGACGGCACCGGGTCCGCTCTGGTCGCGACCGAGGTTGGTCTTGAGTGGCCAGCCGGGATGCAGCGCGTTGGCCGTGACGCTCGTGCCGGCCCAACGGCGAGCGAGTTCGTACGTGAACAGCACGTTCAGCAGCTTGGTGAGGTTGTATGTCGCCGCCGCGCTGTAGTGGTGTTCGGCTTGCAGGTCGTCCCACGGAATATCTTTGACCCGGGTGTGCATGTAGGAGCTGACCGTCACCACTCGCGAACTCGGCGTGGCCTGCAGCAGCGGCGCCAGCAGGTCGGTCAGCAGGAACGGGGCGAGGTGATTGACCGCCAGCGTGGCCTCGATGCCCTCTGCGGTGACCTGCCTGCTGGTGTTGACCGCCCCGGCATTGTGGATGACCGCGTCCAGACGGTCGTGGCCCTGGGAGATCTGACCTGCCAGCGCCCTCACATCGCCCCGGCACGCCAGGTCAGCGATGAGCAACTCGACACTGCCCGGTGCCCCAGTGGACTGAATCTCCGCGGCCACCTCGGCGCCGCGCCCGCGATCACGGGCCACCAACAGCACGCTCGCACCCGACTGAGCCAGCCCTCGCGCGGTTTCCCGGCCGATGCCGCTGGTCGCGCCGGTGATGAGGCAGACGCGTCCGCGCAGGTCATAGATCCGCTGAGCAGCCACCGGCTCTCTCCTTATGATAGACGCATGATGCACATGAACCATGTGCATCATGTAGCATGATGGTTATGTCCGCTGAGCGCAAGCCCCCGCCGAGCCAGCCGCCGGGGCTGGTTGAGCCGGCCGGTCTGGAAGCCAGTACCGGATACCTGTTGGCCCGCGTGGGCAGCGACTCACGCCGACTCTGGGCGCGCACCCTGATCGAGGAAGACCTCACCCCGCATCACTACAGCGCCCTGATCGCCTTGGCCCAGCTCGGTGCCATGTCCCAACAGCAGCTCAGCCACCTGCTCGGCATCGATGCGCGCAACGCCGTCCCGGTGATCGATCAGCTCCAGACCCGCGGCCTGCTCGCCCGCAACCCCGACCTCGCCGACCGCCGTCGCCACGCGGTCACGCTCACCGAAACCGGACGTAGGTTGCTCACCCGGCTTCGCCAGGCCGCCGATGACGCCGAGGAGCGCATGCTCACCCCGCTCACCACGACCGAGCGGCGGACGTTACACGCGCTGCTCGCCAAACTGTTCGCAGCCGGCGGCACGGGGTAGCAATGCACAGAAGCCCTCGCTTCTTCATGGCTCCAGGCGCCCCCCATGATCGTCACCGTCCGAGTAGGGATCCCCGCGCGGGACGCGCTGAGCGATCCCATCCGGGCGGGCTGCGCTGAGCGATCGCTGGCCGGGTGGGCCGCGCTGGGCGATCGCTGGCTGGGTGGGGGATCATTCGTCCGGCTCGGCGATGTCCACCATGCCAGCTGCTCCTCGTCGGAGCCGTCCGTCGGAGGTGATCAAGGTTGCGTCGAGTGAGGTAGCGAGTGCGACGTAGAGCGCGTCTCGCACAGCAATGCGGTCGGTCAGCGCCCATGCGGCTGGCAGCAGAGGTCGAAGGGGCCACCGCCGGGCACCGAACGTGGCGAGTGCCGCAACTCGCTCCGTCTCGCTCGTCAGCTGACCGGCGCGCTTGAGCCTGCCCAGCGCCGAGAGCACTTCCGCGTCCATGTGCGCAGGTGCAGCAACCGCGTCGGCTTCGCAGAGATGCCGGCGAAACATACTGGCGGCAGGCAGGTCGCAGATCAGATCAACGACAGTCGCGGCATCGATGACAGCAACATTCAACGGCCGACCAATTCGTCGTCCTCCTCGCGCGTGGCCGCGACAAGAGCCGATCCGGAGTGCGTGTCGTCGACGCGGATCGGCTCAAGTTCGCGCACGTGCTCGAGCCACTGGTCCATGGACGGCATGGCCACGTGCTCGGTGAGCACCGCGCGGAGGTAGGCGCGAAGGCTCTTGTCCGCGACGGCGGCCCGACGGGTCAGCTCGGCATGTACCTGCGCTGGTAGATCCCTGATCAGCACGTCCATGGTTATGAGGCTATCACTTTGATATTCCCCTGGACATGGATGTGCACCGTCGTACTGGGCGCCATGAGGGACGGGACGGGTGCCCGGTCGGCGATCGTCGGCCAATCGGGATCGGTGCCTGGGCCGCGGCCTCTTCAGTGCAACTCGTGGCCAGGCATTTAGCCGGTGCCGGGCAAGTCGGTACAGACCACGCTCGTTAGACGCATCCGCGGGCCCGCAGCGGCACACAGGTCAGCGGTCTATGAGTCGGTCAGGATTAGTCGGCCCAGACTTGTTGGCTGGCTCCGTTTTCGGTGATCTGT
>JALYUK010000343.1 GCA_030853805.1 Actinomycetota bacterium
TGGGCGCCGAGCGGCTACGGGCGATCGGAGTGGCGTGGGGAGTGGACCGGGGCAGTGCCCTGGCGGTGGCAGGCACCTCGGCACTGTGGCCCCTGGTACTGCTGACCGGTCTGGCCTGGGGACTCGGTGGACAGTGGAGCGCGGTGTCCTACCCCGCCTCGTTCGAGTCGATGCGCGCCACGATCTCAGCGCAGCCGCCCGGCGCGGTCGCGATCTTCCCCTGGACGCTGTACCGGCGGTATGCGTTCGACAATGACCAGGTACTGCTGGACCCGTGGCAGCGATTGTCCGGCCGAAACGTACTCGTCAACGACGATCTGCCGCTGTCGAATCGGGTGGTGCGCGGCGAGAGCCTGGATGCCGCCCGGATCACCGCTGCACTGGCGGGCAGCGGTGACGTCCGGGCAGCACTGCGGTCCGCGGGTGTCCGATACGCGCTCGACCAGACCGGTCAGGGCGGTGACCGGGCGACGATGCTGCCAGCGCTGTTGCGTACGGATGTGGTCGCCCGGTCGGGCGATCTGGTGCTGTACGACCTGGGTTCCGTGCCGCCGTCCGGGCTCCCTCAGCATGACCCCGGACCGTGGCGCTACCTCGGTCTCGCGGGTCTCGTTCTTGCACCCACGGTCGTGCTGGTGGATGAAATGAGACGCCGACGACGCGAGGTTACCGAAGAGTCACCTCGGTCAGCCGACTGTGGTTAAGATGAGCGAAACAGACCCGCTGCCTGAGCTGCCAGAAAGAATGTGACACGCGATGGACGAGACCAACAAGAAGCTCGCCTACAACGTCGGCGGCGCCGTGATCGGTGTCCTGCTGGCGCTGATCGCCATCTTCGCGCTGATCGCCCAGCAGGGTTCGGTCACTCAACCGCAGAAGTTCAACTCGACCATCAGCTACGACAGCTCCAACTGAGTCCGTAGCACCCACACGTCAGCCGGTCGGACCTTCGGGTCCGGCCGGTTCTGTGTTTTCTGGCTCCGGCCAAGTACACCCGGGTTCAGCGCCGAACGGGGACCGGTTCTCCCGCGTCGCGATCGGCAGCGGGCATACACACCACGGGAGTAGAGGCCACAGCTACTTCGGCGGTCGTTGCCCGTCGCGACTGCACCGGGTGCAGCTCGAGGGTGTGCGGACCCAGCGTCGCCGGCTGGTCAGGCCGCGCGCGGCGGCCGAGCACGGACAGCAAAGTGTGTTCCAGACGTTCGGTGGCCGAGGCCCAACTGAAACTTCGTGCATGGTCGCGGGCGGCTGCCCCGAGCTGGCCGCGCAGCTCCTCGTCCTGCAGCAGCAGCCGGACCTGGGCGCGCATGTCTGCATAATCGCGGGCCAGCAGCCCGGTCAGTCCGTGCAGGATGGATTCGCTGGGGCCGCCGGCGTCTGCGAAGGCGACGCTCGGCGTTGCGTGCAGCCCGGCCTCGACGATGATCAGGCCCCAGCCCTCTTTGTGAGAAGGCACGAGCATCAACCACGACGCCGCGAGGAGGGTGTGCTTCTGCGATTCCTGGACGAACCCGTGCAGGCGCACCCGGTCGCTGACTCCTCGGTCGGCGGCGTGCTGGCGCAACTGCGGCTCCCAGTAACCGGTGCCGACGATATCGAGGGTGAGCGTGGGTAGTACCGAGGCGAGGTCGGCGAGCAGGTCGATACCGAGCTCGACCTGTTTGTGCGGCACGAGACGGCCCAGCACCACCAGCGACGGGTTGGCCGTCCTGGGTACGTCACCGTAGGACGCGAGATCGGCCGGGTGGTCGTTACCGGAGTAGACGAGGTCGATCCGTCCCGGGTCAACACCCAGCGACGCCAACTCCGACCGGGTCGCCTGGGACACCGTGACGTACCGGCACTTGCGATAGACCCGCGGAGCGAGCCTGCTCTCCGCGAACCAGCCGACTGCGGCGAGGTACCTGGGGAACAACGACGTCCACTGGTCACGATGTACGTGGTGGGTGATGTTCACGACGGGAATCCGGGCCAGCAGCGGCGACCAGAACGGCACGCCGTTCTGTACGTCCAGCACCACATCGAACTTCGACCGGTTCCGGGCGGCGTACAGCAGGCCACGCAGGTAGCAGGTGAATCGTCCGCCACGGCGGACGACGTCCACCTGACCGTGCGCAGTGGACGAGGCGGCACCCTTGAACCGGCTGGTGAAGATGGTCACGGTGTGACCGCGCTCGGTAAGGATCTGCGCAGTGCGCTCGGTAAATGTTTCGGCGCCGCCGGCCTCCGGGTTCTCGCGGTCGCGCCAGGACAGGTAGAGGACACGCATGGGTGTCTCGACGTCGAACATGCTGCGCGCCACCTCTTTCTCGTTGGCCGATACTGGTGCTGCCCATGCCCGCGGCATCCGCCGACAAACCAGTGGTCAACGCGCCGACGGCTAGGGTAACCCGAAGTTACTGCAAAGTAGAGAGACGAAGGGGACGCGTCGAAATGGACTCCGGCAATGTCGTCCCACTCGGCAGTACCGATGACGTCGATGAGGCCGCCGAAGCCCGCGCACGCTGTGAGATCTGTACCGGGCGGTGTCACTTCCACGAGCTGCGCGGCGGCGGTTCTTTGCAACGCTGTCGGGAGTGCGGTCACCTCACCCGTGACCTCGCCCTCGCTCCGGCCGGACATCGAGACCTGGCCTACGGCGGCGAACCGACCTTGGACCGACTCAGACTGGGTCTGACCTACCGCTCGATGGTGCGAGCCGGCCGCGGCGCTCCGCCGGCATCGGTGTTCGAGGTGGGATACGGCGCCGGATCGATGCTGCGACGGTTTCACGACGGGGGATCCACCATTTCCGGCGCGGACCCGGACCAGCTCGGTGTCCATGTCGACGCCCAGGTCCTGCGGCATGGTCAGCTGTTCCACGGTGGCGTCGAGGACATCCCGCTCCAGGGCCGCGACGGAGTCGACCTGGTCTACGGAATCCACGTACTCGAGCACGTCGTCGACCCGATGCAGACGCTGCGCGTTGCCTTCGATCTGCTCACTCCCGGTGGCACGGCGCAGTTCCTGACACCGGCGGGTGACAGCGACGGCGTGCGGCTCTACGGATCGGCATGGTGGATGCTGGAAGATCCCACCCATGTCAGATTCTTCACGTCCGCCAGTCTGCACGCAGCGGCGCGGGCCGCGGGTTTCGTCGATGTGCAGGTGCGTCGGCCGATCCTGGACAGCATGGTGACCGATGTCGGGAGCCTCGCCCGACGAATGAGCCCGGCGCAGCGACCACGGGGAGTCCTGGCCTCGAGGAAAGTCATCGCCGTCGGTGTGGCCAGCGCGCCGTTGGTGCTCGCCGGCAGAGCTGCGCGAGCCTCGCTACGACCCACCCTGCACGTCATCGCGCGTCGTCCACGCACCGCTCGGGTGCCGTCGTGAGCCCGGCGCGTCGCGGCATCCGTCGCTCGGCGAATCTGTTCCGTGCGTTCCGGCTGGAACAGAGTCGGCCCGAAGTGTTCTACGGGGCATTGGCTGCCGACTCCGTCGACCTGGTCAGCGAATGGACCGATCTGCACGGCGCGACCGTGTTGGACGTGGGAGCCGGACCCGCCGAGTTCGCCAGGGCGTTCCGCGCCGCCGGATCTCACTACGTGCCCATCGACCACGACGGCTCGGTCGCCTCGATCCGTGACGGCGGTCTGGTCGCCACCGCGGCAGCCCTGCCGATCGCCGACCGGTGCGTCGATGTCGTGTTCAGCAGCAACCTGTGGGAGCACGTGGCCGACCCCGAGCCGGTCGCGGACGAGCTCGTCCGGGTGCTGCGACCGGGCGGTCTGCTTTTCCTGTCCTACACGAACTGGCTCTCACCGTGGGGCGGGCACGAGACATCTCCATGGCACTGGCTGGGTGGCGAGCGGGCGGTACGCCGCTACACCCGACGTCACGGGCACCGACCGAAGAATGTCGTGGACGAATCGCTTTACCGCATCAGTGTGGCCCGCGGGCTGCGTTGGGCTAACGCTCAACCTGAGGTCGAGGTGCTCGTCGCGCGTCCGCGGTATCTTCCCGACGCGGCGCGCCACCTGCTGCGGGTGCCGGGGCTGCGCGAGATCCTGACCTGGAACCTGCTGCTGGTGCTGCGCCGACGATGACGGCGCCGACCGCTCCATCGCCGCCTGCATCCTCAGGACCCGCGCAGGGGCCGGCCTCTCGATCGGCTCCCGACCGCGCTGTGGCGACCTACTGGTTGGCGGTTCTCGCGATGGCGCTGGTGCCGTGGTTGATCACTCCCGGCCGAGTGCAACCGGACACCAAGGTCGACCTGACGATCTCGCCGTGGTCCTATCTGGCGCGATCGGTGGACGCGTGGAACGGCCATGCCGGTCTCGGCGAACTGCAGAACCAGGCCTACGGGTATCTGTTCCCGATGGGACCGGTCTTCGGGATCGCGCACTCGGCGGGTGTGCCACCGTGGGCTGCGCAACGCATCTGGTGGACGATCCTGGTGGTGGTCGCCTTTTGCGGGGCGGTCCAGCTGATGCAGGTCCTGCGGGTGGGTGGACCGGGCGTCATCCTGATTGCCGGCGCCGCGTACGCCCTCAGTCCGCGAATCCTGACATTACTGGCGGAGAACTCCAGCGAGGCGTGGCCGATGGCAGTAGCGCCATGGTTGGTGGTCGTCGCGCATCGACTGCTGCAGCCCGATCTGCAACGTCGTGAGTTGCTGCGCACTCTGGCGCTCAGTGGGTTGCTCACCGCAGCGCTCGGAGGGGTGAATGCAGCCGCGTCGGGGCTGATGCTGGTGCTACCCGGTCTGTACCTGGTGACCCATCGCCTGGGACGTCGGCGGTTGGGGCCGTGGCTGCTTGCCGTCCTGCTCGGCGCGTCGTGGTGGCTGCTACCGCTGCTGATACTGGGTGGTTACGCCTACCCGTTCCTGGATTTCATCGAGACGGCCTCGATGACCACAGCCGTGACCTCGGTGCCCAACGTGCTGCGCGGTGACTCCGACTGGATCGCCTACATCCTGGACTCCGCTGGACATCCCGTGTGGCAGTCCGGATGGACCAGCGCCCAGTCGACCATCTCGATCCTGGCGACCACTGCGGTGGCGGGCCTCGGACTGGTCGGCCTGTCGCGGATACGGGGACATCTCCGCCGGTTCGCACTGGCGAGTGTGCTGGTCGGTGTGCTGTTCATGACGATCGGCCACCGGGGCATCGTGGGCAGCCCGATCGCCGCGGAGGTCCGGGCCCTGCTGGACGGCCCGTTGGCTCCATTGCGCAATGTGCACAAGGCGGACGCGTTGATCCGGCTACCGGTCGTGCTGGGCCTTGCGGTACTGCTGGAGGGGTTGCGTCGTTCCGTTGCAGTGCGCAACCGGCTGCTTGGCATGTCGGTGGCGCTCCTCGTCGTCGCAGCGATGACCCCGCTGTGGCAGGGCCGGGTCGGCGACTCGGGCAGCTACCGCGCCGTACCGGCGTCCTGGCCCGCGATGGCACACCGGCTGGACCGGGCGGCGGCCACAGCGGGTGGCAGCACGCTGCTGTGGCCCGATGCGCGCACGGCGACCTACGACTGGGGGACCACCGGCGACGACCCGATGAGCGCCCTGACCCGGTCGCCGGTCGTCTTCCGGGCGGCTGCGCCGCTGGGCGACCCGTCGGCTACCAGGATGCTCGATACTGCCGACCAACTTGCTGCATCGGGCCAGGTGCAGCCGGGCCTCGCGCCCGGACTGGCCCGGATGGGTATTGCCCGGATCGTCGTGCGCCATTCGATCGCGGCGGCGGTCCAAGCCCAACCGTGGCGTGCGGTGGAGCGCACCTTGTCCAGCTCTCCCGGTTTCAGCTACGTCGGCTCGGCGGGCAGCGGCAGCAATCTGCTGACCCTGTGGTCGGTCAAGGGTTCGGCCACCGCAGCTGCCTACGCGCGAGACGCGGCAGTGACGGTCGCGGGCGGGCCCGAGTCGGTCTTCGACCTCGCGACCGTCGGTGCGCTCGGTCCGCACGACTGGATGCAGGTGGTCCCCGGCGGCGGCCTGCCGGGCGACCCACCGCCGCGCATCATTACCGACAGCCTCAGGTGGCGCACGCTCAACAGCGGGGTCCCGACCACCGACGGCTACAGCCCGACGCTGCCCGCCGCGGACAACGCACCGGACCGGGTCGGCGGCAAGGACCTGCCGCCTGCCGGTGGTGTCGCGACCCAACCCGTGCGCTCCCTGATCGGCATGACGTCGTGGTCTGCCTCGTCCTCGGGAGGCGATCCGTTCGCGCGGGTCTACGCCGGCCCGGGCGCCGGTATCGCGGCGGCTTTCGACGGCGATCCTGCGACCGCGTGGCGCACCGGAGACGGACAACCGCATGCCGAGCTGTCGTTCACGCCGAACCCCGCGACCGCGATTCGCGAGGTTGACGTCATTCTTGCGGCAGGCGCAGGTCTGGACCGGGTCGGGAAGCTACGGTTGTCTGTCGGCGGGGTCACCGGCCCGTCCGTCCAGGTCGCCTTCGGCCAACAGCGCGTGAGACTGACGTTGCCGCGCGCTGCGATTGGGCCGGTGCGGATCGATCTGGACGTTGCCGGCACTCCGACCGGTCCGGTGATGGGCATCACCGATGTACGCATCGCGGGGCATCGACTGGGCAGCGTGATCAGCCTTCCCGGCATCATCGACCCGAGCGCCACCTCCGTGTTGGTGCGCCGCGACCCCCGTGAGCACAGCTCTGACCCGACTCAGGGCGAAGACCCTTCCACGCTGACCCGACGACTGCGCTTCGCACGCAACGGTCAGGTCGTACCGATCGTCTGGTTGCGGACGTCGTCGGCAGGCGCAGTGAATTCAGCAGGCGCAGCGGGTACAGCGGACGGGCGCTGCGGAGCTGCCGGCACGTTGCACATCGGTAGCGAGTCGATCCCGTTGCGGTTCGCCGCGACCGCAGTTACCACCGAGCCCGCTGCGAGCCGCGCACAGACGACGATCGGCGCACTGCGCAAAGCCGAGGCGTGCACCGGTCGGGTCCCGGTGCAGGCAGGCCGTCAGGAGGTGTCGATAGCCGCGACGAAGAGCCTTCGGGCCGAACTGGTGTACCTGCACTCGTGGCCGGTACCCGGGCCCGGTGATTCCCGCGGCGCAGTCGTGGTCGTGCAGCGACCAGACGCGGCGCAGATTCCCGCCCGCACCTTCGGTGATGTCCGCGGGGGCAGTGGCGAGCTGCGGATCGGCGCCGGTCCGGCGCGGATCGCCGCGTTGACCCAGGGGTTCAACAAGGGCTGGCACGGCACGATCGGGGGCCGGGACGTGGCTGCGGTGCGGGTCGACGGTTGGCGTCAGGGCTTCCTGGTGCCCGCCGGCCCGGCGGCCGTGGTGCGGGTGCAGTTCGGCCCGAAGGCTCTTCGTCGCGGCTATCGACACCTCCTGACGGCCTGCCTGCACCGGGACCCGACCGGTGCACGCTTCGGCTTTGCGCAGTGCGCCGATCGTCGTCTGTGCACGGCTCCCAGCCGGCTCGGTGGTCGCTGCGGTCGCTGCGAACCGCAACGGGATCGACTCGCCACCGATGTGCAGCGTGCCGGCAGCTCCGCAGCGCGTATCCGCTGTATCCACTGCGCCTGCCGACAACGCCCGCAACCAGACGGTCGGTACGACCTGACCGCCGCGTGCGAAGCGCAGTCGTCGGGTCAGCGTCGAAGGGTCTTCGCCCTGAGTGGGGTCCGAGCTGTGCTCACGGGGGTCGCGGCGCACCAACGCGGAGGTGGCGCTCGGGTCGATGA
>JALYUK010000490.1 GCA_030853805.1 Actinomycetota bacterium
GACGGTTGGGCCGACCCTGCCCCCCGGGCGCAGGGGTCCTGCGGTCAGTGGTGGCGTTTGGCTAGTTCGCGGCAGTGCAGGCACATGGTCGCGCGGGGGAATGCTTGTAACCGCGCGACGCCGATCGGGTGGGTGCATGATTCGCAGGTTTCGTACGTGCCGTCCTGGATGCGTTGCAGGGCGGCCCCGGTTTGCTGCAGGAGCAACTGCTCATTGGCCAGGACGACGGCCTCCTGTTCGGTCCGCGACATGCGATCACCTACATCGGCGGGGTCCCCAGCGGCCGGTGATGATCCCAGGTCGGTGATTGTATCGGCCCGAGTCGTGGATAGCTGCGCACTGAGCCGAGCGAACTCGCAGCTCAGGTCGGTTTGTGCCTGCGCAAGATCAGCCGTGCTCATCCGGCTCGGGCCGCTGTTGCCGGTACGGGTCACACCATGCTCCATATCAAAACGTAGAAGGGGCCAAGGCAATCCGGGCACGGTACCGTCCCGCAGCACAGGCACCACCGGCTGCCCCAGGCAGTGCTGGGCACCTCTATTACCTTCGCGGGTTTACCCCTTCTACTGCGGCCCGAAACGACCACGTTCGCGCAACGTCTCCCCACCACCAACCGTTCATGGTGAGCACACCAAAGGCGAGAAGCATGGCGCTCTGGTGGGCGACCGCTGACTGGTGACGGTTCCGCTGACGAGGCGCTCCGATTCCTCATTTTCGTTGAGGTAGGTGGCCTCGTACGAGGGGCCCAGATCGGGTCTGAATGGCTCACGTAGGACGCGCCGACTTCGACCCAGGTGGCCTTCTCAGTATCGCTGGCCCAGGCCTACCTGGTGGGTGTCAGATTGTCGTGGTGACTTGCTCACGCCGGAACGGCGGCCATCAGCTCCTCACGTCATGGTGTCTTTCATGAGAGATCGTGTGGGTAGCGCTATCCGGGCTGTGAGATCAGAGCGAACCGGCGTGGTTGATCTCGCAGTAGAAAAAGTTGGTTCGTCTAACCGTCGCCGCGGGGGATGGGGGTTATTGCGGCGCTTGATGATGTTGTGCGCGTAGGAGATCGGCCATCTCGATGGCATCGCCAACCGGACCTGTCGATTTACGGTAGGGCCGCGCCAGGACCAGATAAAGAGCACCGGAACCGAGCACCACACCGGCCCCGATCAGGACTACCCACGCTGAGACCCCGTTACCCGAGGGCCAGGCCAGGAGCACCATCGCGAAGATTCCATAGGCCAGCGCGATCACATTGATTGGCAGCCCGGCACGCCCGAGGGTGTACTCACCCCCGGGTTTCCACCCGCGCCTGCGCATTCGGAGCGCGGCGAACACCACGGACTGGAACGCAATGTAGATGCCGAGCACGGCAAAGGAGGTGATCTGCACTAGGGCGCCGGAGTCGACGTACACCCACAAACACAACAGGATCGGCACGACGCAGGCCACCAGCAGCGCGTTGGCGGGCACCCGGTGGTTCGGGGACACCGCGGCAAGCCATTGACTTGCCGGGATCATCCGGTCGCGGGCGAAAGCGTAGATCAACCGACTGGCCGCGGCCTGCAAGGACAGCACGCACGACACGAACGACATCGCGGCGATCACGAGGAAGACCTTGGCCCCCACGTGACCTAGGGAAGCGTCCAAAATGGCCGGAATCGGGTCGCCTTCTTTGCCGCTGACGATGTCGCCCAGGTTCGGTGCCGCGATCATGTATCCGGCGAACGACATGACCCCCGAGACACCACCGACGACGATGGTCAGCCACATCGCACGGGGGATCCTGCGTCCGGGGTCGGCGACCTCCTCGGCGACATCCCCGCATGCCTCAAATCCGTAGAACAGAAATAACCCGGTCAGCGCCGCGCCTAGGAAGGTCCACACGTACGACGTGTGCCCGCCCGCGCCCATCGTGTGGACAAAGATCGAGAACGAGTTGTGTCGTCGGAAGATCAGCAGGAACAACCCCAGCAGCACGACCCCCCGAGTAGTTCAGCGACCAGGCCGATCTGGGCAATCCGAGCCATGACCTTGGTACCGCTGAAGTTGAACACGAGAGCCAGTAGCAGAAGCGTCACCGCTGTGATCAGACCCACCAGGGGGGTCGCGGTCAAGCCAAACAAGCTAGCGGCGAACCCGCCGCCGAACTCGGCAACCGCGGTGATCGTCACGATCATGGCCCACCCGTAGACCCACGCCACCAACCAGGCGGCCTTACCGTTCCACAGGCGCCGCACCCACTGGTAGATACCCCCGGCCAGCGGGTACTGCGAGACGACCTCACCGAACACCAGCGCGACCATCAGCTGGCCGGACCCCACGATGATCAGCCACCAAAACGCCGGTGGCCCAGCCTTCGCCAAGCCGACAGCAAACAGCGAGTAAACCCCCACCAGCGGCGACAAATACGTGAAACCCAAAGCGATGTTGCCGAATAAGCCCATCGACCGTTCAAAATCTGATTCATACCCCAGTGCTGCCAGATGGGCTTCTGCTGCCTCGTGTGTCTGCGGGCGCGTTTTACTGGCCCGTCGGCTGTCATCCATGCTGACCTCCTGGTCCGTTCGTTATCTCGTGAACACCGCACCACGCATCGCTGCGGCAGGGACAGTATCGCCCCCAGTGCCGGTCGGGCGACCCGGCCCAGCTGTGGGCACAACGGGATCCCGTTTCGAGATGGAATTGGCTGCTGGTGCGGTGGTTACGTAGCGAACCTTCACCGTGGCGGGCCCTGGGCTGTCTACCCTGTGGGAATGGTGATGGTGGAGGTGAGATTGGCGGATGGGTCCGTGGTTCAGGTGCCATCGCCGCGGGTGCCGTCTGCGCCGAGTATCGGGGCCGCCCGCCGCGAGCAGATCGCCCGGCAGTGGTTGGTGTCGCTGAGTCAGGCGCCCAGCCCGCAACGGGTCCAGGCGTTGGCCCCGCTGGTGGGGCGGTTTCACCCTCAGTCACCATTGG
>JALYUK010000367.1 GCA_030853805.1 Actinomycetota bacterium
CATTCATGTCGAGGTCTTCAGTTCGTCGGGCAGCTTGGTCGCTCCCGATCCTGAAGGCCTCGACCCTCACCCCCGAACAGGCACGCCGAACACCTCACCCACGCTTAGATCCGAAGAGCCATTAAACATGAGGCACTTCAACAGCTCGAATTCTCGTGGTGTCAGTTCGATAGTGGTGTCGCGCCGGCTCACCCTATGCGCGCCCGTATCAAGATCCAGGGACCCCACCCGAAGCACAATGTCAGCACCGGTGCCAGCTCGCCGTGCTAACGCGCGTAACCGGGCTAGAAACACCGCGAGGTGGAATGGCGTCGTGAGGTAATCATCAGCGCCCAACTCAAAGGCGTCGAGCTGATCTTGGGTGTCATTCTTGACGGTCAGCATCAGGATCGGGGTCTGCGCATCGTGCTCACGGATGGCCTTTAACGCATCGTGCCCGTTCAGCGGTGACATCGCGGTACTGAGCACGAGGACGTCGTAGTCCCCCGCGCGCGCCTTACGGACCGCAGTGCGCCCGTCACGCACGACATCGACGGTACAGCCGGACTCGTGTAACCCGTGAGTGACCATATTCGCGAGACGGTGGTCCTGCTCGGCAAGCAAAACGTGCAGGGCGGGTGAGGTCTTCGTGCTCATCTCAGGGCTCGCACCGTGCACATTTTGAGGTCGATCCAGCCCCTGAACCGATCCTGGACCAGCAGCGCGGGGCCGCTGATCGCCAGGACAGCGCCGCCGACGATGATCGGCGCGGCCGTCACGTCAGCGCGATAGTGCGCGCCCAGCACCAACCGACTCCCGGTAACCACGACCAGGAACGACAGGCCAATGAAGGGCACCAGCGTGCGTGTACGCAGGATGTCGGTCCTCGGTCGCGGTGCACCAGAACCGCGGCGACGGTGCACCAGCACCGTGGCGACGGAGACCAGGAACCATCCGGTGACCGCCAGAACGTAGAACCAGGCGGCGCTTACCCGATCCCAGCGCCACCAGATGAGACCGGCGGGAGCCAGTAGCAAGAATGGGGCGAACATCGATTCGTTGACAATATTGAATACCGTGACGATATTAATCAACACCGAGTCCCTAAGCTGGAGGATATCCACGCCCAGAGCATATTCACGGGACTGCCGTGCCCCAATTGATGACACTGCGAAACCCAAGACGAGGCCCAGGACTCCGAGCATTATTGGTTGGGCGACCCGCCACCACGGCGCGGCTGGCGGATTGTCGAGTCTGGGCGGAAAGAAGCGGGGGCGGGCGCAGGCATTCGAGGAGGATGGCTGCGCGAGGCTGTGAAACAGCTGAACGAGCCGCTCGACAGCCTTACGCCTGACCCGATTGGTTGATGATCTGTCGCCCAGGTCTGGGCCCCTGCAGGCAAGGATGCACTCATGGGGCGGTTCATGTCGTTGCCACGCTGCCGGTGTGTTCCTCAGTGTGGGGGGGCGCATCGCGGGTGTCACCGCGTGCGAGGTGCATGGCTGACTCCGGGCGGGTGAGATGTTCTGCATTCGAGAACCCGAGATGTGCGAAGCAGCGCGGTGCCTTTCCTGAACAATGCTGAAGGTGCTTTCTGCTTGGATCCAGGCAGATCAGCGCTGCCGGATGTGGCTCGGGGTTGACAGCATCCAGCCGCGCAGATCCGACCCGCACCGAGGGATTGCTCGTCGGTGCCCTGACCGGGTGTGCCCACCATTGCCCGGCGTGCCTGTGCCGCAGCTGAACGTTGCTGAGGAATTTTTGTGAGGGCTGGTCCGAACGAGTGGGCCATCAGGGCGCGGCCGGGAGGGTAACGGTGAAAACTGCGCCGGGGTTGTTGTCGGTGATGGTGACCTGCCCTCCGTAGCTGCGTACGACGTCGCGGACTATTGCCAGCCCGAGCCCGGCGCCTCCCTGGTCGGTGCTGCGGGCATCGTCTAGACGAGTGAACCTGTCGAAGACGCGTTCACGGTCTGCATCCGCGATACCTGGGCCGTCGTCGCGGACGATGAGCCTTACCAGGTCCTCAGTCGATGTGAGCTGGACCGTGACCGTTGTCGCGGCATGCCGGGCGGCGTTGTCCAGCAGGTTGCGTGCGACGCGGTCCAGTGATGAGCGCTGCCCGAGTACCCGGGCAGCCGACACTACGCTGATATTAAGATGCGGACCACGCTCACGTAGCCGTCGCGCTTCGGCCAACACTAGGTCATCCAGG
>JALYUK010000413.1 GCA_030853805.1 Actinomycetota bacterium
CGGCAGGCTAGTCCAACGAAGAAAGGCATCAACAGCCATGGAGCGCTGAGGTTTCCTACAGCATCGCGAACTCCGCCGTTACTGCCCTTCATAATTGAGAGCGCCACGCCGAAAACAGCAGTAAGCAACAAAACGGTGACGACACGACGTGGCGACATGTTCTGCATCGCGTCACCGTAGCGTGAGCGAGACGCTGTAAGAAGGGTTTTTGGGGGTGTCGCTGCCGCTAGATATTTCGCTCCCACCCTGTCCGCCACACCTATGGCCGCCGCCAAACGGGAAGTCGCGCCACGGTCCCGTAGGACGAACGTCATGCGACGCACCCCTGCCATCTGCCCAGGCCAGGCGGGCAATGGGACTGATCGTCCCGTAAGACCGGTTCGGTGATCCGTCCCGATCAAGGGGTGCCAAGCGGCGTACTGGTCGTATCCCGGAACTGAAGATTGGCTACTGCCGAGTCTCTACCGTCGATCAAGACCTCACCGCGCAGCAAAACGCCCTCGCCGCGCAAGGCGTGGACCCGAAAAGGATCTACCTGGACCACGGACTGACCGGCACCAACCGTGACCGCCTGGCCTACGCCAAGCCCTTGCTGCGTGCCGCGCCGGCGACATCATTGACGAGCTCACCGCGAACGGGGTACGGCTCAACATTGGCGGATCCCTGCGCGACCCGACCGACCCGATCGGGCGGCTGCTGTTCACGACCTTGAGCATGATCGCTGAGTTTGAAGCCGACCTGGCGCGAGCCCGGACCCGTGAAGGTATGGCCGTGGCCAGGTCCGAGGGGCGGCTGCGCGGTAAGCAACCCAAACTCAGCCCCCAACAAGAGGCCCACCTCGTCGAGCTTTACCACGGCGGCGGGCGCACCATCACCGAACTCGAGGAACTGTTCTCCATCACCCGCTCCACCTTTTACCGGGCCCTGAAACGCGCCGAAATACTGAAACCAACAAAGGACATTCGTAACACGAAGATGCGCGCCCCCGATGCTGAGTGATCTCGACCAACGCCAGATTCCGCGCTGCCCATTGTCAGACCCTGAAACATGAGCCGTTCCTACCGCTAAGCGCTGGTTTGGTTGTTCCTCGACCCTCGGAGCGGCGGGGCGGCCGGAGAAGGACGGGAACGGCGATCCTGCCGAGGCCTCGCGACCGCCTGATCACATTGGCGTCCGTCGATTCTCCTGCCCGGGTGGTCAGCCGCGCGGCTGCAGCAGCTCGCGGCGCAGCGCCCAACGCTCGAACCACAGCGTCATGAACGGCGGGATGCTGCTGACCGCGCCCAGTAGCGCGGTGCGGGTGTCCCACCTACGCGACCTGGCAACCCAGACCAGGGTCACTAAGTAGCACATGAAGACGATCCCGTGCACCATCCCGAAGATCTGCACTCCCCGGTCGGTCGACTGCGCAATCCACTTGAAGTACATCCCGATCAGCAGAGCGAGCCAGGACAGCGCCTCCAGCGTCGCCACCGCGATGAAGACCTGCGATGCGAGCCGACGAGAGGTGGGCGGTTGCGACGCGGTCGGACGCGTGGTGGGTGCTGACGTGGTCGGCTCGGGGGTGGATGTCACGTGTCGAGCCTAAACGGCACCGACCGGGCTAGATCACCGTGGTCCCGCCCAGGGAAGTGCTGCCGCCGCATCCGCAAGATCCTGCACGAACTGCGCGTGGTCCGATCCCACCAGACCGGTCGTCACCCGCAGATGCGCTGTGTCCTCAGGAAGTACATGGAACGGGCTGCCTGCGGCCGCGGCGATTCCGCGCCCGGCAAGCTGCACCAACGATGCCGCCTCATCCTGCACGGGAAGCCAGATGTTGAGACCGTCGGTGCCGATAACCGGAACACCCCGATCCGCCAATCCCGACACCACGGCCGCACGGCGACGCGCGTACTCGTCCCGCGCGTGATCGATCGTCGCCACGGTGTCGTCCGAGCACAGCAGTTGCACAAGGACCGCCTGCAGCAGCCGGCTCGTCCAGCCCTGCCCGAGCAGACGCCGTTCGCTCAGAGCCGCGATACGGTCTGCCGGGCCGCTGATCGCCGCGAGGCGTAGGTCCGGCCCGTGTGATTTGGAAAAGCTGCGAATGTGCAGCACCCGCTGCGGGATGAAACGCCCCAGACTCACCGCGGGTGACGACGCAACATCGCCTGCTGAGTCGTCTTCGACGATCAGGATCTGGGTGTCGGCGAAGACGTCGGCGAGGTCAACCGCGCGCTGACCACTCATACAGATGCCGGTGGGGTTGTGCGCTCGCGGTTGCAGGAAGACCGCCCGTACCCGGGCCGCAACTGCGCCACGTGCCGCGGCAACGGTCAGACCCTGTTCGTCCATTGCTAACCCCCGGGTACGGATTCCGCATGCTTCGAGCAGATCCAGAAGCGGTGGGAAGCACGGATGTTCAACAGCGACGGTGTCCCCCGGCTGCAGGAACACCGCGCAGATCAGGTCCATCGCGTCCATCGCACCGTCGGTGACGGTGAGCTCCTCAGCGTCGTAGGGCCATGAGCCGCGCAGCGCCTCCCGCAACTGCGGGAGCACAGGATCATCGAGATAGCTGTGCTGCCTACTCTCCTGCGGCACGCGTTGCAGTGCCCCGTCCAGCGCGGGTAGCAGGGCCGGATCGGGCATCCCCGTCGCGACGTCCCACACGAACCCGGCCCTGCTCTCCAGTGCCCTGCGGTAACGGGTGGGCCCGTGCGTTCCAGGGGTGGCGACTGTTGTGCCCCGTCGCCCGTCGGTGCGGATGACTCCGTGTCGGACGAGCGTGGACCATGCGGCGCTGACCGTCGTCGGGGACAGCTGCAGCTCCTTCGCCACGGAACGAATGGGCGGCAGTCGCTCGCCCTCGCGCAGCAGGCCGGCTTCGATCGCGGCTGTCACCGCCCGGGTCAAGCCACGGTGCGAGAAGTCCTGCAGATCAAGCACGGCTGCAATCGACATTTATGTAACGTAACATTCCCGCGACTGTATGCCGATCAAAATGTCCTAGTGTCACAACTATGACAACACGTATTTCACACTGGATCGACGGTGCCAGCGCCCACGGCAGCTCCGAGCGGCTCGGCCCGGTCTACAACCCTGCGACCGGAGTCCAGACAGGTGAGGTCGAACTCGCCAATGCCGCAGATGTCCAACTCGCCGTTGCCAGTGCCGGCCGGGCGGCCCGTGAGTGGCGCAACGCGTCGTTGTCCACCCGCTGCGCCGTCCTCTTCGCATTCCGCGAACTGCTGCACCGCCACAGTGACGAGCTCGCCGAGATCGTGACCGCCGAGCACGGCAAGGTGCACAGCGATGCGCTCGGTGAGATCGCCCGAGGACTGGAGAACGTCGAGTACGCAACGGGAGTGCCGAGCCTGCTCAAAGGCGGATTCTCAGAGCAGGTCTCGACCGGAGTCGACGTCTACTCCATCCGCCAGCCGCTCGGCGTCGTCGCGGGCATCACCCCGTTCAATTTTCCGGTGATGGTGCCGATGTGGATGTGCGCGGGTGCCATTGCCGCAGGCAATGCGTTCATCCTCAAACCGTCGGAGAAGGATCCGTCGGCGGCGCTGTTCCTGGCGCGGTTGTGGCAGGAAGCCGGTCTACCGGACGGCGTCTTCACCGTCCTGCAGGGTGACAAGGAGGCCGTCGACGCGCTGCTGACGCACCCCGATGTCGAGGCCGTCAGCTTCGTGGGGTCCACCCCCATCGCCCGATCCATCTACGAAGCAGGCACGGCCGCCGGTAAACGGGTGCAGGCGCTCGGCGGCGCCAAGAACCACATGGTCGTCCTGCCCGACGCGGACATCGACATGGCCGCCGATGCGGCCGTGTCAGCGGCGTACGGCGCGGCGGGCGAACGCTGCATGTCCATCTCCGTGGTCCTTGCCGTCGGTGAATCCGCGGATCCGCTGGTCGAGGCGATCGCGCGACGACTACCGGATCTGACCATCGGAGACGGCTCCGACCCGGACACCCAGATGGGACCACTGATTACCGCCGCGCACCGCGACAAGGTGACGTCCTACATCGGGGCGGGCGCGGACGCGGGGGCCACCGTTGTGGTCGACGGTCGTGCAGCAGACGTACCGAAGGACGGCTTCTTCCTCGGCACCACGCTGCTTGACCACGTAACTCCGCAGATGTCGGTCTATACCGACGAGATCTTCGGGCCGGTCCTGTCGGTCGTGCGGGTGGACAGCTACGAGGAGGCGCTGCAGTTGGTCAACGATCACGAATTCGGCAATGGCACCGCGATCTTCACCCGGGACGGTGGCGCCGCCCGGCGGTTCCAGTACGACGTCCAGGTCGGCATGGTCGGCATCAACGTACCGATCCCCGTCCCGGTCGCCTACTACTCCTTCGGCGGCTGGAAGGCTTCGCTCTTCGGCGACAATCACATGTACGGACCGGAAGGGCTGGCTTTCTACACCCGCGGGAAGGTCGTCACCTCCCGGTGGCCCGACCCGGCCACCTCCACGATCGATCTAGGTTTCCCGACCACCCGTTGATACCGAGGACCCCATGACTGACACCATCTCCCCCAGCACCACCACGCACAGCGATCTGGCGGCAGGCTCGCAGAGCCTGCTTCAGCACGGCTCGCAAAAGCAGGTGCGCGGCGACGACCGCACCCATGTGTTCCATTCGTGGTCCGCGCAGGGCGCCATCGATCCGATGCCCGTCGAGCACGGGCTGGGTTCCTACTTCTGGGACTACGACGGCAACCGGTATCTGGACTTCTCCAGTCAATTGGTCAACCTCAATATCGGCCACCAGCACCCGCGGTTGGTCGCCGCAATCGTGGAGCAGGCGCAGCGAATGTGCGCGCTCGCTCCGGGGCTCGCCAGCGACGTCCGCGGTGAGGCCGCCAGGATGATCGCCGAGCGTGCGCCCGATGGTCTGAACACCGTCTTCTTCACCAACGGCGGGGCGGACGCCAACGAGAACGCCGTCCGGATGGCCCGGCTGCACACCGGCCGCCACAAGGTGCTTGCCGCGTATCGCAGCTACCACGGCTCGACCGCCGGAGCTATCTCACTGACCGGTGACCCCCGCCGCTGGCCGTCGGAGCCGGCGGTGCCCGGCACGGTGCACTTCTTCGGCCCCTACCTGTACCGGTCGGCATTCCATGCCAGCACCGAGCAGGAGGAGAGCGACCGGGCCCTCGCGCACCTGCGGGAGCTGATCATGCTGGAAGGCCCGCACACCATTGCCGCGATGATCCTGGAACCGGTGGTGGGAACAAACGGGATTCTGGTGCCCCCGGCGGACTACCTGCAAGGCGTCCGGGCGATCTGCGACGAGCACGGCATCGTGTTGATCGCGGATGAGGTCATGTCTGGTTTCGGCCGGTGTGGCGAGTGGTTCGCCATGCAGCACTGGGGCGTCACCCCCGACCTGATCACCTTCGCAAAGGGCGTCAATTCCGGGTATGTTCCGATGGGCGGCGTCATCATCAGCGATGCCGTCGCGGCGACCTTCGCGGACCGGGTGTTCCCCGGCGGGCTCACCTATTCCGGACACCCTCTGGCCTGCGCGTCCGCCGTCGCCTCGATGCGCATCTTTGAGGACGAGGGCATCATCGAGAACGCCCGGATGCTCGGTGCGGACGTCATCGGGCCGGGCCTGGCGCAGCTGGCTGCGAAGCACCCCAGCATCGGCCAGGTGCGCGGGCTCGGCGTCTTCTGGGCCCTGGAATTGGTCCGTGATCGACAGACGCGCGAACCGCTCGTCCCGTTCAACGCCAGTGGCGCCGATGCCGCCCCGATGGTGCAGTTCGCAGCGGCGTGCAAGAAGTCCGGGCTGTGGCCGTTCATCCACTTCAACCGCACGCACGTCGTGCCGCCCTGCACCAGCACCGCAAACGAAGTCGCGGAGGGCCTGCGCATCCTGGATGCTGCGTTGGACGTGGCCGATCGTCATACGACGGGAGCCTGATCGATGACCGACGCGACGAATCTCGGCAACTGGCGCGAGGCACGCACGATCTCGTATTGGCTGGATACCCCCGACCGACCTGACGCGCGGTCCTCCTTGTCGGTGGATACCCAGTGCGACCTGGCCATTGTCGGCGGCGGTTTCTCCGGTCTGTGGACGGCCCTGATCGCCAAGGAACGCGAGCCCGAACGCGATGTCGTACTCATCGAGGGCGACCGCATCGGCTGGGCCGCGACCGGTCGCAACGGTGGGTTCTGCTCCGCGAGCCTGACCCACGGACGCGATAACGGCGAGCAACGTTTCCCCGATGAGATCGACACCCTCGACCGACTCGGCGCAGCAAATCTCGAGCAGATCGCAGCTGCCGTCGAACGTTACGGAATCGATTGTGACTTCCGGATGAGCGATTCCCTCACCGTCGCGACCGAGAACTACCAGGTCGAAGAGCTACGCAACGCCGGGCCGGGATTCCTGGATCAGGAAGCCGTGCGATCACGCGTGCATTCCCCCACCTACCTGGCCGGGTACCTCGAGCACGGCGACGTCGCCCTGCTCGATCCGGCCAAACTGGCCTGGGGACTCGCGCGGGCTGCCGAGGACCTCGGGGTGCGCATCGTGGAGCACACCAAGATCAACGGTCTGTCCAAGGACGGCGACCGGATCGTGCTGCAGTCCGAACGTGGCCCTACCGTCAGCGCTGCCCACGTCGCGCTCGGCACCAATGCGTTCCCCGCCCTTGTCAAACGGGTCCGACTGCATACGGTGCCTGTCTACGACTATGTGCTGATGACGGAGCCGCTGACCGACGCGCAACTGGAGGCTGTCGGCTGGAGCGGCCAGGAGGGCCTCGACGATGCCGCCAACCAGTTCCACTACTACCGGATGACCGCGGATCATCGCATCCTGTGGGGCGGCTATGACGCGGTCTACCACTTCGGCCGCCAGGTGCGCCCGGAGTACGACCACCGGTTCAAGACGTATGAACTGCTGGCGCAGCAGTTCTTCGACACGTTCCCACAACTGCAGGGATTGGAATTCAGCCACCGCTGGGGCGGCGCAATCGACACGTGCACCCGCTTCTTTGCCTTCTTCGGTACGGCGTACGACGGGCGGGTCTCTTACGCCGTCGGTTACACCGGCCTAGGGGTCGGAGCGACCCGATTCGGCGCAGAGGTCATGCTCGACCTGTTGAGCGGTACCAAGACCGAACTCACCGAACTGGAGATGGTACGTAGGAAGCCGCTGCCCTTTCCGCCGGAGCCGGCGGCATTCGTCGGCATCCAGGCCACCCGGATGGCGCTGGCCGCAGCGGACCGCAATGACGGCAGACGAAACCTCTGGCTGCGGGCCCTGGACAGAGCCGGGCTCGGCTTCGATTCCTGACCTCTGGATGGGTGGATCAGCTGGTAGCGGCCGTCATCTGCCGCAACTCCTTCTTGAGATCACCTAGTTCGTCTCGCAGCCTGGCAGCCAATTCGAAATGCAGGTCGGTCGCGGCCAGGTGCATCTGATCAGTGAGGTCCTGGATCAGCATCGCCAGTTCACCGGCCGGAACCCCGGTGATCTTGGGACCGCTCGTACCGGTATCGGCGCGGCCCGCTGCGCCGCGCTTACCGCCCTTCGCGGTCTTTCCCCGTGACTGCACGCGTCCACTGCCCATCAATGCGTCGGTGTCCGCATCCTCGCGTTGCAGCAGATCGGTGATGTCGGCGATCTTCTTGCGCAACGGTTGGGGATCGACACCTGCCGCCTTGTTGTAGGCAACTTGCTTCTCCCGTCGTCGGCCCGTCTCATCGATCGCCTCGCGCATCGACGGAGTGACCTTGTCGGCGTACATGTGGACCTCACCGGAGACGTTGCGAGCGGCACGCCCGATCGTCTGGATCAGCGAGCGCGCGGACCGCAGGAAGCCTTCCTTGTCGGCGTCCAGAATGCTGACAAGTGACACCTCGGGCAGGTCCAGGCCCTCGCGCAGCAGGTTGATGCCGACCAGTACGTCGTACTCGCCGAGCCGCAATTCGCGCAGCAACTCCACCCGACGCAACGTGTCGACCTCCGAGTGCAGATAGCGCACCCGGATGTCCTTCTCGAGCAGGTAGTCCGTCAGATCCTCGGCCATCTTCTTGGTCAGGGTCGTGACCAGGACCCGCTCGTTCTTGGCGGTTCGTCCGCGGATCTCGTGCACGAGATCGTCGATCTGCCCCTTCGTGGGCTTCAGGACGATCTCCGGGTCGATCAGACCTGTCGGCCGGATGACCTGCTCCACCACGCCGTCGGCTTTGGCTACCTCGTAGTTGCCGGGAGTCGCCGACAGATAAACGGTCTGGCCGGTTCGCTCCAGGAACTCCTCCCATTTCAGTGGCCGGTTGTCCATGGCGCTGGGCAGCCGGAAGCCGTGATCGACCAGCTGACGTTTGCGCGACATGTCGCCCTCGTACATCGCGCCGATCTGCGGCACCGTCTGGTGCGACTCGTCGATGACCAGCAGGAAATCCTCGGGGAAGTAGTCGAGCAGACAGTTCGGTGCCGTGCCCGGACCTCGGCCGTCGATATGGCGGGAGTAGTTCTCGATGCCGGAGCACGACCCGATCTGGCGCATCATCTCGATGTCGTAGGTGGTGCGCATCCGTAACCGTTGGGCCTCCAACAGCTTGCCCTGCTTCTCGAACGAAGCCAGCTGCGCCTCCAGTTCTGCCTCGATGCTGTTGATGGCCCGCTCCATCCGCTCCGGACCGGCCACATAGTGCGATGCCGGGAAGACGTACATCTCCTCCTCCTCGCGCACCACCTCCCCGGTCAGCGGGTGCAGCGTGTAGATCCGCTCGATCTCGTCGCCGAAGAACTCGATACGGATTGCCAGCTCCTCGTACACCGGGATGATCTCCACGGTGTCACCGCGCACCCGGAATGTGCCACGGGTGAAGGCCAGGTCGTTGCGGGTGTACTGCATCTGCACGAAACGGCGCAGTAGGTCGTCGCGGTCCTGCGCCTGCCCGACGCGTAGCCGAGCCATCCGGTCGACGTACTCCTGGGGCGTGCCCAGACCGTAGATACACGACACCGAGGCGACCACGATCGCGTCGCGGCGGGTGAGCAGCGAGTTGGTCGCGCTGTGCCGCAACCGCTCGACCTCTTCGTTGACCGAGGAGTCCTTCTCGATGTAGGTGTCGGTCTGCGCTATGTACGCCTCAGGCTGGTAGTAGTCGTAATAGGAGACGAAGTACTCGACCGCGTTGTTGGGCAACAGCTCACGAAATTCGTTGGCAAGTTGGGCAGCGAGCGTCTTGTTGGGGGCCATGACCAGGGTCGGCCGCTGCACCTGCTCGATCATCCAGGCCGTTGTCGCGGACTTACCGGTGCCGGTCGCGCCCAGCAGCACCACGTCCTGCTCCCCCGCTTTGACCCGTCTGGTCAGGTCGGCGATTGCGGTCGGCTGGTCGCCACTCGGTGTGAACTCGGAGATGACCTCGAACGGCGCTACGCGACGCTTCAGGTCAGTGATGGGGCGCATGGCTCAACCGTACGTCGGGGTACCGACAACGCCTGCGACACGGCTCGCCTGCGAGGATGGGCCGTGCTCATCCCCGTGGTCTACCTGATTTTCGGGGTCGCGCTCCTGCTGGGCGTCCTGCTGCCGGCGTTCACCGACGAGCGAGCCGTTTCGGCGCCCCTCATCCTGGTCTGCGCCGGCGCAGCTGTTGGCCTGCTGCCGTTTCCGAGGGGCCTGACCCTGAACCCCATGGAACATCCCCGTCTGACCGAACAGTTCAGCGCCGTGACGATTCTGGTGGCACTGACCGGGGTGGGCCTCGCGCTCGACCGACCGCTCACGCACCTGCGCTCGAGCTGGCGACGCTGGGCTTCGACCTGGCGGCTGCTGTTCATCGGGATGCCGCTGGCAATCGCAGTCAGCGCATTCCTGGGTCATGTCCTGCTCGGTCTGGTCCCAGCCGCGGCGCTGCTCCTCGCGGCCGTCCTCGCGCCGACCGACCCGGTCCTGGCCGCAGACGTCCAGGTGGCGGGTCCGACGACCCTTGCTCAGGACGGCACCCAACCGGAGGACATCGACGAACGGGACGAGGTGCGGTTCGCGCTGACGTCCGAGGCCGGCCTCAACGACGGTGCTGCATTCCCCTTCGTCTACGCAGCGATCTTCCTACTGACAGTGGGTCCGGTGGCGCAGTGGTGGGCACGGTGGCTGGCGTGGGAGGTCATCGGCAAGACCCTGATCGGGATCGCCGCCGGCTGGGTCATCGGTCGGATGCTGTCGTTGGTCGCCTTCCGGATTCGCGAATCGTTCCAGGTGGCGCGACTCGGCGACCCGCTGCTGATCGTGGCTGCTCCGTTGATCGCGTACGGCGTCGGTGAGCTCCTGCAGGGCTGGGGCTTCCTGTCGGTGTTCGTCTGCGCGGTCACCCTGCGCAGCAGCGACCGGGGCCATCAGTATCACGAGGCGATGCACGGGGTGATCGAGCGCTTGGAGCGGTTGTTCACGCTCATGCTGTTGCTCCTGCTCGGTGCGGCGTTGACCAACGGGTTGTTGGCCTCGCTGAGCTGGCGCGGAGCCGGGTTGGCGGTTCTGCTGATCTTTGTCGTGCGACCGATCACCGCGTGGGTCGCACTGTGGGGCAGGCGGGGCGGCGATTTCAACCAGAAACCGCTGCTCGGACCACGTGAACGTCTCGTGACGGCCTTCTTCGGGGTACGGGGGGTAGGCAGCATCTATTACCTCGCGTATGCAACCGGGCATCACAATTTCCCCGCAGCCGAGAGCCTCTGGTCGATCGTCGCCTTCACCATCGTGTTGTCGGTGGCCGTGCACGGAATCGCCGCGAGCCCGGTCATCGGCAGGATGGACAGACGTCGGGACGCCGTCCTCGCCGCATCAGGGGTAAGCAACAGGTAACAGGCCGGCACATCACGGGACAACGACCGCGGTCTACGGCATCATCGGTCTGGTCAAGTTCATCCGATTCCTCATCGGCCTGAAGGGTGCACACCAATGGCCATGCCGCCCTCGAAAGCAGCATTTCTGAGTCTCCTGCGTCCTCCCGACGGCCCGCCGAGCGGACCGGACGTGCTGCGTGAGTTGCGCCGGGTGATCGCCTCGGGCCGGATCGCACCGGATACGCCGGTACCTGTCGACGATGTCGCCGCCCTCTTCAGTCTGAGCCGCATCCCGGTGCGCGAGGCGCTGAAGACACTCATCGGCGAAGGGTTGATCACCCACCAGCCGCGCTTCGGCTTCCTGGTTACTAGATTGTCCGAGGCTGAGCTGCACGAGCTCTACGTCGTACGCGGCTCATTGGAGGCGGCTGCCATTGAGGCTGCCGTGCGGCACGCGACCCCCGACGATGACGCTCATGCGCAGCGCATCCATGAGGAATTGACGAGCGCGGTCGACTCCCACGACTCCCGCGGATTTCAGCGCACCAGCAGACAGTTCCACCTCGCGCTGTTGCACCCGTGCAGGATGCCGCGGTTGTTGAGCATGCTGAAGACTGCGTGGAACCTCACGGAACCGGCACAGGCGATGAGCCGGGTGGACGCCGACACCCAGCAGGAATTGCGGCGGGATCACGAACAGATGCTTGCGGCTTTCATCGCCCGCGATGCGTCGGCGTTGCGGGCGGCCGGCGAGGAGCATCATAAGCGCCTCACTACTGCGCTGGACACCTGGACAGCTCCTCCGACGGCGCCGGAACCTGCCGAAGACTACGCACCGTGAGCGTTGTCGATGGGCTACCGTCCTACGGCTCCGGCAGGTCGGATCGGCCGGGCGACAACACCCGGCGTGCCCGCATCGTGCTGATCAATCCGAACACCACGGTGGCAATGACGCGGGCGATGATGACCAGCGCCCGCGATGCCGTCGCCCGGGCCGAGGTGCTCGGGGTGACCTCGTCAATGGGTCCACCCTCGATCGAAGGTCATTACGACGAAGCGCTGAGCGTGCCGGGTCTGCTGCAGGCGATCACTGCCGACCCGACTGCCGATGCGTTCGTCATTGCGTGTTTCGGCGACCCCGGTCTGGAGGCTGCCCGTGAACTGGCCACCGTCCCGGTGCTCGGCATCGCCGAGGTCGCCATGAAGACGGCCACCCTGCTCGGCAACTCCTTCTCCGTGGTGACCTCCCTGGCGCGCACGATCGGCCGGGCCCGCTCGCTGGCCCGTACCTACGGCCTGGAGCGGCAGTGCGCAGGCGTGTGGGCCTGCGAGATGGAGGTCCTATCGCTCGACGCGGACCGCGAGCAGACGTTTCAGCGCGTGCTCAGCAGCTCGCAGAACGCGTTGCGCGTTGACGGCTCGGATTCGATAGTCCTGGGTTGCGCGGGAATGGCGTGGCTGCCCTCGCGCCTGACCGCGGCTCTCGGGGTTCCTGTCATCGACGGCGTCGGTGCCGCCACGGCGATGGCTGAAGCGCTGATTCGGCTGGCGCTACGTCCTGCATCGCACGGTGAGCTTGCGCGACCCATCGCCAAGGAGTACGTCGGTGTGCTCGCGCCGTTCTCGCCACCCGGATCGGCTCACCTCGACTGATCGAGCAGCAGCTGTACCGGGCCCGCAAAGATCCGGAACGTATGCTGCGCCGATGGCCGTTCCCGCACAGCGCAGCGCCGGTCGACGCCTTGCCCTCAGCGCGTCCGCCATGGTGGTCGTCCTCATCTTCGGGATTGCCGGCTATCTCGGCTGGCAGCGGCTGAATCCCGGGCGGGGAGAGTTCCCCGGTCTGTCCGCCGGCCTGAGCGCCCGGCAGAAATCGATCCTCGCCGTGGCGCGCACCGAGTGGCAGACGCCCGGTGCGCCGACCCGGTACTCGCAGGGCGTCGAAGAGGAGTGGTGCGCCGATTTCGTCAGTTGGGTCGTGCGCAAGGCGGGGTACCCGATGAGCAACCCCAACTCCGGATCGTGGCGGATCCCAGGCGTCCTGACACTGCAGTCCTACCTGACCACGACCGGACGCTTCCACCCGGTCGGTGACGGCTACCGCCCGCAACCGGCTGACATCGTGATCTACGACGGTGGCTCGTGGGGGCAGCACACGAACCTCGTGGTCAGCACCAGAGGAAACCGGATCACCACGGTCGGCGGTAATCAAAACGCCGGAATCGGCATACAGACGATTTCAGTCAGAGAATCCGACCTGAACGCGACCGGTGTGATCGGCTACGGAGCAGCCTGAGCCCCCTCCCCCTCCCCCAGTTTCCCGACACTCGATCGACGAGTCGATAGCAGCGGGGCGATCAGGCAGTCGAGGGTTCATAGGCGGTGCGTCGCGCCCGTTGGCCGGTAGTTACGAAGGCCATTCCCAGCAGCACGACGCCGCAGCCGGCCATCACCCACCAGCCCGCGTGACTTGCTGTGGCCAGCGACATCTTCACCGGACCGGTCAACCTGGAAGAGACCAGCGCACCGAACACGGCAACACCGAGCGCAGATCCGATCTGGCGACTGGTGGAGGCGATGGCCGCGGCAACCCCTGCCTGCTCACGTGGCATCCCGGAGACCGCTGAATTGGTGATCGGTGCGTTCAGGAAACCGAATCCGGCGCCGAACAGCGCATACGACACGGCGAGGACCACCAGTGACGTGTCGCTGCGAAGAGCGATCAGGATCAGGGCACTGGCCGAGAAACCCACCCCGGCGATCACCATCGGTATGCGCGGTCCGATGTGCGCCACCACCTTGCCCGAGATGGGCGCGCACACGGCGATCATCCCGGCCATCGGCAGCGTCATCAGGCCAGCATCCAGCGGAGACAGCCCTCGGACCTGCTGCAGGTAGAGCGTGTTGACGAACAGGAATCCGCCGAGGCCGGCGAACCCGACAATGGCGCACACGACGGCACCGGAGAAGGAGACACTGCGGAAAAATCCGAAATCGATCAGTGGTTGGGCCCGCTTCGGCTCCACCACCGCGATCGCAACGGCGCAGGCCACCGCGACCAGTCCACAGCCGATCACTGTCGCCGAGGTCCAGCCCAGCCCGCGACCCTCGATGATCCCGTAGACGAGGCTGGCGAGCAGACCGACGACCAGCACCTGCCCGATCGGATCCAGCTCCCGCGGGTGGGGTGCTTTGGATTCTGGGATGAACCGCGCCGCCAGCGCCGCCGCGAGGATCACGATGGGCACGTTGATCCAGAAGATGGCCTTCCAGCTCACTGCGTCGACCAGCGCGCCGCCGACCACCGGCCCGAGCGCCATGCTCAGCCCGACCACACCACCCCATACACCGATGGCCTGGGCGCGCTCGCGTGGTGTGGTGAATGTATTGACGATGATCGACATAGCGACGGGGTTCAGCATCGAACCCCCGACCGCCTGCAGCCCTCGCGCGCCGATCAGCATCGGCGCGCTCACCGATACCGAACAGAGCAGGGAGCCGAGCCCGAAGAGGATGAGTCCGGCCTGGAACACCTTGCGGCGCCCTATCCGGTCAGCGACCGACCCCGACAGCATCAGCAGGCTGGCGAGCACCAACGTGTACGCGTCCAGCACCCACTGCAGCTGTGCGAACGACGCGTGCAGATCACGACTGATCGAAGGTAACGCGAGGTTGACCGCAGTGACGTCGATACCGACGACGAAAAGGCTCATGCAGCAGATTCCGAGCACCAGCATCCGGCGACGCCGACCCATCTCCACATAGACAGGCTATGCCATCAACCTGTCATGCCCGAGGTGTCACCTTCGGAGGGTCCGGGAGCTCGAACACCCTCCGAAGGTGACATCTCGGCGGCGGCGCTCAGGGCGATGTCCATCCCGAGGACATTGCCCACGCGCGAGCCCTGGGGAATGCTTCTGCGAGCCAGGGTTCTTTGGCCTCCGGGTAGTCCGCCGACGAATGCTGCTGCGCCACGGATGTCTTCAGCGCAGCGTAGGCGGACCGCTCGACCGGGACCGCGCGCAGGCAGTCCCGGAAGTACAGCGCAGCCTGCGCACCGGGCGATCCCTCCGCACGGATGTGCAGGTGCAGCAGGACCTCGGGGTCCGCACCCCCGGCAAACAGCTTCTGCCAGTCGGCCTGGTCCGGAGCCCACGCGTGCGGATGGTCTTGGAGAGGTTGCAGACCCACCACGCCGGCTGCCCGCAGCGCAGCCGCAAATTCTGCGCCCGGCGCATCCAGGCGTGGCAGACGCAACTGCAGGTCGATGACGCCCTCGGCCATCAACCCGGGCACGGCTGTCGAACCGATGTGGTCGATCCCGGCATAGGCCACCTGAGCCGCGTCGAGCTGGTAACGCACCCTCGCCATGATCCGCACCGCCTGATCGGCCCATGCAGCGTCATGCTCGACCAGTGCGACAGGGACCGACGTGTCACGGCGCACGCGTCGATCGGCGCGTAGATTTTCGTCGAAGGGCAGCAGCCGCTCGCCCCAGAGCCGAACCACCCGCTGGGCCAGATCCGCGTGGGCGCTGTCGTTGTCGAGCCATACATCGGCTATTGCACGTCTCGCGTTGTCATCGGCCTGTGCGGCGATGCGGGAACGGGCATCGGCCTCGCTCATCCCCCGGTTCTGCGCAACACGCGCCACCCTGACATCGACGGGCGCGCTCACGACAATGTTGAGGTGGTTGATCGCCGACAGACCCATCTCGACCAGCAGCGGCTGGTCGTGGATGACGACGGCGGCTGGACCGGCCGCTTCGATCAACTCCAGCGTGCGGGCACCGATGAGTGGGTGGGTGATCGCCTCCAGATCGCGCCGGGCGGCGGTGTCGGCGAAGACGATCGCTCCGAGTGCCGGCCGGTCCAACGATCCGTCCGCGCTCAGCACGCCGGAGCCGAAACGATCCGCGACCTGACGCAGACCGGCAGTACCCGGCTTGACGACCTCCCGAGCGATCACGTCCGCGTCGACCACCACGGCACCGCATTCGGCCAACAGCGCAGCAACTGCCGACTTACCGGACCCGATGCCTCCGGTCAGTCCCACTCTCAGCACGCCCGCAGCGTATCCGGGCCTGAGGTCACGCTGATTCAATGGCAGATATGACCAGACGAATCATTGTGACCGGCGGTGGCACCGGGATCGGACGTGCTGTCGCGACGCGCTTCCTGTCCGAGCACCCTGAGCTCGTCCTCATCGGTCGGCGCGAGCAGCCCCTCGAAAATGCAGCCGAGGCCCTGCGGAGCGAGGATCCACGGAGCATGGTGACGACCTTGACAGGTGACCTGATGGACCCGGACGCGGTGCAACAGCTGGCAGACACCATTGTCAAAGGCGCACCGATCGACGTGCTCGTCGCGAATGCCGGGGGCAACTTCGGCCTGGCTAAGGGAGATCTGCACCAGGTTGCAGCCAACTGGCGGGCCGACTTCGACGGCAACGTGTTGCCGGCAGTGCTCCTCACCGAAGCCCTGCTGGCCCATTTCGTCCGGCCCGGTGGGCGCATCGTGGCGATGAGCTCAATTGCCGCGCTTCGTGGAAGCAGCTCCTACGGCGGCGCGAAAGCAGCGATTGACGCATGGGCCCTGTGGATGTCGGGGCGCCTCGCTCGCGACGGGATAACCGTGAATGTGGTCGCCCCTGGCTTTGTGCCGGATACCGACTTCTGGCGCACGCGGATCTCAACCGACCCGGATATCGTCGCCGACCGGATCGCACCGATCCCGATGGGGCGAGCGGGCACGCCGCAGGAAATCGCTGCGGCCGTGGCCTACCTCGCGGATCCGGACGCGGGATGGACCACCGGCCAGATCCTGCAGGTCAATGGAGGCACCCTGCTCGGCCGAGGCTGAGCAGGGTGCCTCCATG
>JALYUK010000423.1 GCA_030853805.1 Actinomycetota bacterium
CACGTAACGTTCGCAATGGTTCCCGGACTAAGACGGTGCTGACTGATAACGCGGGCAAGGTAGACGTCACCGGCCCTCGGGCCCGCGCCGGGACGTTCGAACCGGTGATTGTGTACACGGACCGCAAGCTCGAAAGTGTGGAAGAGCCCGTGCACTCGCTGGCGTGAAGTGGTCTCCCTCGCGTAGCACTGCACAGTTTCTCCTCCGGACGTTGGCACCGACCTCGTGAAGGTAGTTGGCTCATCCGAGTCACCGTTCCGCACAAGGCACGCAACCTGGATCAGATACATCACGTAAACCAGTGCTGCCTGGGAAAAGTGCAGCGCCAGATCGGTCACCGACTCTACGCCCCGGCCGCTCGAACTGCAGTTCGTTGACCTATCTCGCCGCGGCCATCTCATTGCCTATTCATGCACTGCGTGTTCTACCCCGAGTGATGTCAGCGCGGAAGCGATCGACACAATCGACTGAAAAGTGCTCTTCCGGAGCAAGGAGTCTGGAAATTCGATGTCGAACGTATTTTCGAGGCCGAGCATGACGTTGACGCTCGCATGGGAGCTCAGGCCGGCCCGGTACAGATCATCGTCTCGACCGAGACTCTGAACATCGATGGGAAGTCGGCCGAATGAGGCCAGAACCCCCCGGATCTCGTCATCCATTCTAAACTCCGTTTCCCTCAATCCGAGTTGGTCCGTTAGCCAATCAGCCTCGTAGCAATGACCGTAGCCACAGCAAAGCCTCCGCTGTGACTTATTGAGAGAGAAAAAGTGCGAAGTTGTTGTGCGTCCGCCAACTCCTCTGCAACACCCGTCAGCACAAGGTCCACCCACCCGCCACCGTGACGCACCACCTCGATGTCGCGCCATCTGGGAACGAGTGCGGTCGGCCTCAGGACCTTCAAGGTGGCTTCTTTGGCAGCGAACCTGCGCGTCAGTCCCGGGGACAGCACGGTCGTCGCTGCAGAGCGACCACCGCAACAGTCGACCTCGTGGTCGGTGAAAATCCTGTCCAGGTAGCTCACCCGGTGCTCGCGCAGCGCGCTCTCGACCTCGGCGACGGACTGAATATCGGTGCCCACCCGAATATCAACGCTCCCCGCACCGATCTCGAATTCGGAATTCACTGTCCGACGTTAGCAGCGGTACACCAACAATTTCGGTGCAGTTCTCCGATTAAATCCAGCATGCACGAATCTTCCTGACTACCGTGTCACTGCACCGGGGCAGGTGAGGAAAGGATGCGAATGAGGCCGATCGCTGTGGTGGTTGTTCTCTTCAACAGTGCGCCGCTGCTACCGGACCTGATCGAGTCTCTGGGGCCCGGGCTCGCAGGTACCGACTGGCGATTGATCCTGGTTGACAACGCGTCTACGGACGACTCAGTCGAGGTCGCACGACGACTCGCGCCCAGCGCGAAGATCCTGGAGACCGGTCGAAACGGCGGATACTCCGCCGGGATCAATATCGGCGTCGGTGCTGCCGGTGAGTTTTCTGCAGTGCTGATCCTCAATGCGGACGTTCGTCTCGGGCCGGGCAGCATCGTTCACCTCCTGCAGGGCCTCGATACCCCCGGCACCGGGATTGCGATCCCACGATTGACCGACGGTGACGGCCGGCTGCTGCACTCGATGCGTCGCGAGCCGACGTTGCTGCGCGCCGCAGCGGATGCAGTCATCGGTGCTGAGCGGGCGGGCCGGATCGGGCGGCTCGGAGAGATTGTGGCCGACCCCGCACAGTACGAATTCGAGACCACGACTGACTGGGGCGAGGGGTCGACGCAACTCATCAGCGCCGCATGCTGGCGCAGGTGCGGGGGCTGGGACGAGTCGTTCTTCCTCTACTCCGAAGAGGCCGAGTACGGTCTACGCGCCCGGAGCGCGGGACTGGCAACCCGATTCGTTCCGAGCGCACATGCCACCCACCTCACAGGTGGTTCGGCGACGAGTCCGGCCTCGTGGGCCTTGTTGTCGGCCAATAAGGTGCGTCTGTACACCCGTCGTCGCGGCCACCTGCGCGGCGCCGCCTTCTACCTGGCCGTCCTCGTTCGTGAGGTCAGCCGCGCAGCGCTAGGCAAGTCGACCTCTCGCGCCGCGGTCCGGGAACTGGTAACCATGCCACTGCGCAACGAGAAACCCGGACCCCACACTCTGGCCCGCCACCAGGACACGAAAACGTAGGTACATTTAATAGGATCCTGCAATAACGGTGTGGCAATTCTTCCGCACGCGGCCCCGGTAGAAAATATTGACCCGGCAATTTCTGGTCAGCCTATTCTCGTGTTTGCGCATTCATAGTCGGGAGGAAGGTAGTGACATGGTCGATCGGAACAGGACCGGCACTACGTTGCTCATGGCCTCGACCGGAGGGCACCTGGAGCAGCTTCTGCGGCTTCGAGATCGCATTCAACCCACGGTCGAACCGGTTGAGTGGGTCACGTTCGACGACCCGCAGTCCCAGTCGTTGCTCGCCGGCGAAGTTGTGCATCACGTGCCGTACGTCGCTCCACGCAATTTCAAGGCCGTGCTGGCCAACGTCCCGGCTGCCCACCGGATTCTCAGTCACGGTGATTACGCACGCATCGTCACGACGGGGTCGGCCATCGTCCTATCGTTCCTACCCATCGCCCGAGCGCGTGGAATGTCATGTCACTTCATCGAGAGCTCGGCTCGAGCGCAGGGGCCAAGCGTCACAGGGTCGATCGTGTCCCACATCCCCGGCATGCATCTCTACACCCAATACCCGTCGTGGGCCGGTGAGCGCTGGACCTGCGGAGGGTCGCTGTTCGATGTGTACGGGCCACGGCCCAGGCCCGGTGGCAGTCTCAGTCAGGCCAAGCGAGTCGTGGTGACCCTGGGCACGATGCGCACGTACGGCTTCCGCCGTGCAGCCGAGGCCGTCGCCGCCCTGCTGCCCGCTGTCCTTGCTCCGCAGGCCGAGGTCCTCTGGCAGACAGGGGTCACCGACGTCACCGGCCTGGACATCGACGGCCAGGAATCGGTGACAGCGGCCGAGATGCGCGCGGCGGTCAAAGAGGCGGACCTGGTCATTGCGCATGCCGGAGTGGGATCTGCTCTCACGGCGCTGGACCTCGGCAAGATGCCGGTGCTGTTGCCCAGGCTCAAGACGCGATACAACGAGATGGTCGATGACCACCAGTTGATGATTGCCGCCGAACTGGACAGTCGCGGCGTCGCGGTCAGTCGCGACCCCGGCGCGCTGAGCGTTGATGATCTCCGCTGGGCAATGAATCACACGGTCGTGACGGCACAGGACCGCACTCCGTTCCTGCTGTCCAGGTAGTTCGCGTGGGACGGTGCGCCGGCAGCCGGACGACGACAGTTGAGATGACGGACCGGGGTCTGAAGGTGGCAGGACGTGGGTGATCTGATCGACCACCCGGAAACTGCGGATCCATCTCTGGGTTCTCAAGTGCGCAAAGGGCTTGCCTGGAGCGTCGCAGGCGGGATCTTCCTCAGGTCGGGAAATCTGCTGATCGGCATCGTTCTGGCGCGACTGATCGCACCACAGGTCTTCGGGGTATTCGCTGTCGCACTCACGGTCATGAGCGTGCTGATGACGCTGGCCGACCTGGGGTTGACCGCCGATCTGGTCAAGACCGACGACTTCGAGCGTCGAGCCCCGACAGTGAGCACCCTGTCACTGGTCACGGGAGCGATCCTGACGGTGGTGATGGTCCTGTTCTCGGGCAGCATTGCTCGCAGCCTGGGTGCACCGAGCGCAACCCACGTCGTCCAGGTGCTTGCGTTGAACCTGCTGCTGTCCGGGCTCGGGGTCGAACCGAACGCGATGCTGCTGCGGTCGTTTCGGCAGAAAACCATCTTTCACACCAACTTCAGTGCGTTCATCGTCAGCAACGTAGCGCTCATCATCCTGGTGATGATGGGTTGGGGGCCGATGGCGCTGGCAGTGACCCGAGTGCTCGCGCACGCCATGACGACTGCGCTGCAGTTCATCCTCACCCGGACCACTCTTCGACTCGGGTTCGACCGGGAGATTGCGCGCTCTGCGTTGCGGTTCGGCACCCCTGTCGCCGGCGTCAATCTCCTTGCGGCCCTCATGCTGGGCCTGGACAACATCGTCATCGCTCGCGTGCTCGGTGAGGTCGCACTCGGCTTCTATGTGCTGGCTTTCAACATCTCAAACTGGCCGACCACAGTCATCGGTAACGCGATCTCGAACGTGTCGCTGCCTGCGTTCTCGCGCACATCAGCGGGACGGTTGCGTAACGCCTTCCACAACTCGGTCTCGCTGACATGGACCGGGGCCTTGTTCATCGGCGTGGCGCTGATGTCACTGGCCGACCCGTTGATCAGGTTCGTCTACGGCGAGAAGTGGCTTCCGTCGGCGAACGTCCTCGGCACCCTCGGGTTGTTCGGGGCACTTAAGGTTGTCTTCGATCTCACGGCGCAGTATTTGTTCTCCCAGGGTGCGTCCCGATCGGTCATGTGGCTGAACCTGGGATCGATAGCCATTCTTGCGCCCGCGATGATCCTCGGTGCACAACTACACGGGATTGACGGTGGTGCCGCAGCACGGTTACTTGTCGGCCTCGTCGTCACTCTTCCACTCGTGCTGTTCTCACTTCGGGCCGTCCCCGGCTCGGGGCGTCTGCTCTTGAGAGCCATGTGGCCACCCCTCGTTGCCGCCGTCCCAGCCGGCTTGTTAGGTCGGTTGATAGCAACTTCTCCGGGAACGCCTGTTGTCGCGCTCGTCGCGGGTGGCCTCGCCATGACCGGCACGTACTACCTTTTTCTGCGCCACCGGATCATGCCGCAACTAGCTGCCGTGCGGTCGCAACGTGCAGAAGGATAAGGGTTCGCCATGGTCCCCAACGAGATAATGTCCTTGCTGCGCTGATGACGATGTCGTGGTCACCCGCGAAATACATCGCGGATGTTTCGCACTCAGCCTGCGCGAGGGAAGAACTAAGCAGAGCCACTCCAGTGTTAGGCCCACGGTCGTAACAGATGACTTCGATTTGTCCGTTGCGATTGCGGCCCAACCGGACGAACTGGTTGGACAGTTCGCGAGAAGTGGCGTCGATCACGCTGACTCCGCATGTTTCACCTCAATGATTGCCTCGTGACACCTCGCTGTCGTAACGATGCGCAGGATCAGCG
>JALYUK010000425.1 GCA_030853805.1 Actinomycetota bacterium
TCTCCGGATCGCACCAGGACGCGATCAAGAAGGGCTTCGAGTGGATGAGTCGGCACCTGGACCGGCGGGAAAGCGTGATGCTGTCGTTGCACCCGCACAACGACCGCGGCGAAGGTGTGGCCGCCGCTGAGCTCGGCTACCTGGCAGGGGCAGATCGTATCGAAGGATGCCTTTTCGGAAACGGCGAGCGCACCGGAAATGTCTGCCTGGTGACGTTGGGGATGAATCTGTTCAGTCAGGGCATCGACCCGCAGATTGACTTCTCCGACATGGACGACATCCGCCGCACCGTCGAGCACTGCAACCAGTTGCAGGTGGACGAGCGCCACCCGTGGGGCGGTGACCTCGTCTATACCGCCTTCTCCGGATCGCACCAGGACGCGATCAAGAAGGGCTTCGAGTGGATGGACAAGGACGCTGCGGCAGCTGGTAAGGGAATCGACGACATCGTGTGGGGTGTCCCGTACCTGCCTATCGACCCGCACGACATCGGTCGGACGTACGAGGCCGTCGTACGGGTCAATTCCCAGTCGGGCAAGGGCGGTTCGGCGTACATCCTGAAAGCCGAGCACGGCCTGGATCTGCCCAAGCGGTTGCAGGTCGAGTTCAGCGGCGTGGTGCAGCGACGCACCGACCAGCACGGCGGCGAGGTGAGCCCCGCCCAGTTGTGGTCGATGTTCAGCGATGAATACCTGCCGGGCACCGGTGAGGGCGATGCCGCGTGGGGCCGGTTCGCTCCGGTCAGTTACCAGGTCGACGGTGCCGAAGGTCAGGACCATGTCGTGGTGCAGATGACCGACCGCGGCGAGCCGATCGCCGTCGAAGGCTGGGGCAATGGTCCGATCGCGGCATTCGTCGACGCGTTGCACAAAGTCGGTTCCGATGTGCGGGTGCTGGACTACGCCGAGCACGCGATGACGGCAGGTGGCGATGCCCGCGCCGCGGCCTACCTCGAGTGCGCGATCGGCGAGCGGGTCATCTGGGGCGTCGGTATTGACAGCTCCATCGTCCGTGGCTCGATGACCGCGATCCTCTCGGCGCTCAACCGCGCCGAGCGGGAGCCAACCACCGCCTGATCCCACGATTTGGACATGCTGATCGGGGTACATATGACCCGATCAGCATGTCCAAACCGGGTATGTCCGAAAGCGAAATCGAGGAGGCCCTGATGGGCGCGTTGTGGCATCCATTCAGTGACATGGGGGCCGTCGAGCGAAACGGCGAGTTCGTGATCACCCGCGGCGAGGGTTGCTACGTGTGGGATGACTTCGAGCAGCGCTACCTCGACGCTACGGCGGGGCTCTGGTTCGCCAACGTCGGGCACGGCCGCGAGGAACTCGCTGAAGCTGCCGCTCAGCAGATGCGCACTCTTGCCGCGTACTCGACCTTCGGCGATTTCACGCCCGACGTGACGGTGCAGTTGGCCGAGCGCCTTGCAGGGATTGCCCCCGTACCGGGATCGAAGATCTTCTTCACCTCCGGTGGCTCGGACTCGATCGAGACCGCGGCGAAGATTGCCCGCCGGTACTGGGTGGAGCAGGGGCAGCCCACCCGTCGGATCCTGATCGGGCGCGAGAAGGCTTATCACGGAATGCATTACGCCGGTACGTCGCTGGCTGGCATCCCCGGCAACCACGACGGGTACGGCGAGCTGATCACCGATCAGGCGCACGTTGCCTGGGATGACGCCGAGGATCTGCGCGCCACCATCGAGCGGATCGGGCCGGAGAACATCGCGGCGTTCTTCTGCGAGCCGGTGATGGGCGCGGGCGGGGTCTACCCGCCGCCGGAGGACTATCTACTGTCGGTCCGCAAGATCTGCGGCGAGTACGAGGTGTTGTTCGTCGCCGACGAAGTCGTGACCGGCTTCGGACGGATCGGGGGATCGTGGTTCGCTTCCACCCGTTACGGCTTGGAGCCTGATTTCGTGACGACGGCCAAGGGACTTACCTCGGGGTACCTGCCGATGGGCGCGGTATTCGTTGCGCCGAAGGTGGCGGCCCCGTTCTTCGAGCCTGACGCAGGCCGCTGGCTTCGCCACGGGTACACCTACTCGGGCCACGCGGCCGCTGCGGCAGTCGCGCTCGCCAACCTCGACATCATCGAGCGGGAGGGCCTACTCGACGAAGCAACGCGGCTGCAGGACAGCCTTGCCGCTGCGCTTCGTCCGCTCGAAGACCACGATGCGGTGAGCGAAGTGCGCTGCGGCACCGGAGCTCTGGCTGCCGTTCAGCTTGCCGATCCCAGTGCGGCGATGGCCCTTGCGAAGCAGTTGCGACACCACGGGATAGCTACCAGAGCTGTCGGTGCGGGCGGGATCCAGATCTCCCCACCGCTGATCATGACCGACGAGCAGGTTCAGGAGTTGGCCACGGCCCTCGCCGCGGCGCTCGACGACTGACGAGGGTCCTAGGATTTCCTGGTGCCGCCGAAGTCCCCGCTCCCGCCTCGGAACGGGCTCGGCGCGTCCTGGTTGCGCACGCCTGACCGGGGAAAGCCGACACCCTGGCCGACCATCCGGGACTTCCTGATCGATCGTCTCGGCCCATTAGGGGCTGACGGGGTGGACGCGATGCTCGCGGACGGGGAGTTCGCCGATGGCCGGGGTGCCCGTTGGTCCGGCGCGGAATCGGTCACCCCCAACACCTTCATCTGGTTCCACAAGCAGTTGCGTCCAGAGGTAGTTGCGCCCTTTGAGCTGCCGGTGATCTATCGGGACGAACGGATCCTGGTCATCGACAAGCCTCCCTTCGTTGCCACGACCCCGCGTGGCCGGCACGTGCTCAATAGCGTTGTAGTGCGAGCTCGCACCGAGCTCGAGTTGCCGGAGCTGTCGCCGGCCCACCGGCTGGACCGGCTCACCGCCGGTGTCTTGATCCTGACGACGCGTGCCCGGTGGCGGGCGGCCTACCAGGAGTGCTTCCAGCGTCGCCGGGTCCGTAAGCGCTATCTGGCGATCGCCCCGATACGCCCTGACCTCCAGCTGCCACGGGTGGTGCTGAGCCACCTTGCGAAGGCGCCGGATTCTTTGCAAGTCAGGGAGATTCCCGGCCGCACGCCGAACGCGGAGAGTGAGATCGAGTTGTTGGAACGTCGGGGAGGTTTCGGTTTGTATCAACTCCATGCCCGGACCGGCCAGATGCACCAATTGCGGGTGCATCTGAACGCGCTCGGCATCCCCATTGTCGGCGACCCGCTCTATCCGATCGTGGGCACGTTGACCGACGACGATCACGAGAACCCGCTGCGCTTGTTGGCGGCGCAGACCAGCTTCGTGGACCCGGTGGATCACGTGGCACATACTTTCTGCAGCGCGCGGCAGCTGCGCTGGCCTGATCAGGAACAGGCGGCATACTGAGCCCAATGAGCTGTCCGGTGCGTCTGCTGTTTCACTCGCCGCGAATCCCGCAGAACACCGGGACAACCATCCGGTTGGCGGCCGCCACGGGTGCACAGCTACATCTGGCCGGACCGTTGGGTTTCGAACTGACCGATGCCCGCCTGAAACGAGCTGGGTTGGATTATCACGAGCTGGCCACTTTCACGGTGCACGAGGACTTGGAGGCGGCGTTCGAGGTCCTGTTGCCCGCCCGGGTGTTTGCGTTCACCGCCCACGCGGCGCGCTCCTACACCGAGATCAGCTATCGCACCGGTGATGTGCTGCTGTTCGGCGCCGAGCCGACAGGCCTGCCCGCCGAGGTATTGGCCGATCCGCGGATCACCGAACCGGTCCGCATCCCCATGCTGGCGGGGCGACGGTCGCTCAACCTGGCGACGGCCGCCGGCATTGCGACGTACGAGGCGTGGCGACAACTCGGCTTCGACACCGAGAGCGGCTGAGGATCACCGATCGCCCAGTTCGCAACTACGACGGTCGCCATCCGATCGAGACGCTCGGGCAGCCCCGGCGCGAGGGAAAGGGAGCCATGGCTTCGCAATCGCAGCTTCGGCAAGCGGTCAGCTTCGCGACCCAGTTGTATGGCGACAAGGCGGCCCGTGCCTACCACGCGTTTATTCGACGCGAGCCGCTGTCGCAGGTCGCCTACGGCGCTCGCCGGCGCAACCCCTATCCCAACTACGAGATCATCCGTAGCCGAGGTCCGTTCGTACGCAACAGGTTCGGCCATCTGACAACGGTTGATCACGCGATCTGCAAAGAAATCCTCCGGAGCCGACGGTTCGGGCCGCGCTCGGAGCAAGAGGCAAGTACACCAGGTGGCGAGGGTGGCGACCTGTCGTTCCTCGGTTACAACCCTCCCGATCACACCCGGTTACGCCGGCTGGCCGCGCCGGCGTTCAGCCCTCGTCAGATGGAGGGCTACCGACCGCTGATCGAAGAATGTGTCGAGGCCCTGCTCGATGACGCCGAGCGTGCGGGCAGATTCGATCTCGTCGCGTCATTCGCGGCGCCCCTGCCGATCACCGTCATTACCCGGTTGATGGGCATCCCCGCGAACGAGACCGAAGAATTCGCGACCTATGGCGCCACTATCGGTACGGCGTTGTCGGGGGTCACCTCGCTGCGACACGCAGCCCGACTGGTCGAGGCCGATAAGGCGCTCGAGGCGATCTTCACCCGACTCTTCGAGTTGCGTCGTCATGACCCGCAGGAGGACATCGTTTCCTACGTCGTTGCTGCAGAAGGAGACTCGATCACCCCGTCTGAGATGGTGCCGCTGTGCACGCTGCTACTCGTCGCCGGCTTCGAGACCACCGTGAACGGCATCGGCAACGGGGTGCTCGCCTTCATGGCGCACCGCGATCAGTGGGAGCGACTGGTGGCCGATCCCTCCCTGGCAGCTGGGGCGGTCGATGAAGTGTTGCGGTACGACGCACCCGTCCAGGGCACGTCGCGCATCTCCTTCGACGACACGACGATCGCAGGGGAGCGGATTGCCAAGGATCAGTTCGTGCAGTTGCGGCTCGGCGGGGCGGGCCGTGATCCGAAGGTCTTCGAGCGCCCCGAGCAGTTCGACATCACCCGTGCGAACGCCTCCGAGCACCTGGCGTTCTCGGCCGGGATCCACTACTGCCTGGGTTCACCACTCGCGCGACTTGAGCTGGAGATAGCGCTCGCTGCTCTGGCTCGTCGGCTACCCCGTATGAGGCACGTCGGTGGACACGCGAAGTATCGACGCTCTCTGGTGATCCATGGCCCGTCCTCGGTGGCCATGAGCACGTCATGATCGTGTGGCTGAACGGGACCTTCGGCGTCGGCAAGACGACCGTAGAAACGCTGCTGACTGCGAAAGATTCCAGGCTGCGGATGTTCGACCCCGAGTGGGTCGGCTACATGGTGGCGAACAATCTCACCGATCACGAGGTCAGCGACTTCCAGCAGTTGGCTCCATGGCGCGCGTTGACGCCGCTGGTCGCCGATGGGGTGATGCAGTTCACCGGCCAGCATTTCATTGCAGTCCAAAGCGTTCTCACGCTGAGTTACTGGCACGAGATCTCATCGGGGATTCGCGCGCTCGGCCACGACATCCTGCACGTCCTCCCTGACCGCGTCTGACGTCGCTGACCGGGTGCTGGTCGCAGCACGACTGTGACCGCCGAGCGTCGGCCGGCAGGACCCCGTACATCCAGTGGTTGCATCTTTTGCCGAAGGTGCTGCAATTGCGCGTCCCTCACGAAAAGTTGCAACCCGAGCGGTCTTCTTTGAGGCAGAGAGTCCCTGGGAGTGGTGGGTCAGCGGATGCCGCGTGGGCGGAACTGGATGCTGATCCGCGGTCCGACCCGGCCCGCGGTCTTGGGAATGGCATGCTCCCAGGTGCGTTGGCAGGACCCGCCCATCACGATTAGGTCGCCATGCCCGAGACCATATTTCAGGGTGCCGGAACTCTTGTCCCGCGGTCGAAGCAT
>JALYUK010000433.1 GCA_030853805.1 Actinomycetota bacterium
GCGTCTATTTCGACATCGACGTGGCCAAGACCGGCACCCCGGACGTGCTGCAATCGTTTGTGGAATCGCAGATCAGCACCCAGCTGGCGGCGGAGATCGGGCAGAAGCCCGACTCGGTGAAGTGCCCGGGTGACCTGCAGGGGACCGTAGGCAACGCGATCACCTGCACGGTCACCGCGGCGGGCGAGAGCCAGGACGTCGAGGTCACAGTGACGTCGGTCGAGGGACTGGTCGTGCGCTTCGATATCACGCTCAAGTAGTCCAGCCGTGGGGGCTACCGTGCAGACCATGACCGACGAAGAGTCGCACCTCGCCAAGTTGTTCGGCACCCACGGACTCGGGGTACTGGCCACCATCAAGCGCGACGGTCGGCCACAGCTGTCCAATGTGGCTTACGCCTACGACGCTGCGGCCCGCACACTGTCCGTGTCGGTGACCGACAGCCGGGCCAAGACGCGAAACCTGCGGCGTGATCCGCGTGCGAGCATGTATGTCACCTCCGCCAACCGTTGGGCGTACGCGGTGGCGGAGGGCTCGGCCGAACTGACGCCGGTGACCACGGATCCCGAGGACGCCACCGCCGAAGCTTTGGTTCAGCTGTACCGCTCGGTCAGTGGCGAGCACCCCGACTGGGCGGAGTTCCGGGCGGCGATGGTGGACGAGCTGCGACTCGTGCTCCGGGTGCGGGTGCAGCGCTTCTACGGTGTGGCCGGCTGAGCCTGCCCAAGGCCTGTCGGTCCGAGCACGGTCAACCCGAGTCGTTCACCTACGTCGGCCTTTGCTCGGTCATGCGTGCAGAGGACGATCCCGTCCTCGATGAGCTGGACCGCAGTCGCCAGGTGGATCGCGTCGAGCGTCTTCACGTGGTGGTTGATGGCGGCGGCCGCGTCCACGATGAGACGATCGAGATCGATGAGGTTGACCTTGTCCAATATCAGGTCGACCTGGTCTGTGGGGAGGTCTTCCCGGTAAGCCACCCGGTACATCTCGGTGCGTAGCAGTCGCGACGAGACGATAATTTCTGCTGCGTCGATGCGCTCGCGCATCCAGGTGAGGACTGTCGGCGACTCCGGTTCCGCGAGTACGGCTTTGAGGGCCACGGAGGTGTCCAGGTAGATCAATGATCAGCTTTCAGCTCTGCCAAAATCGCAGCCACCGTCCTGCCGCTGCGAGCCTTGACCGGCACGGGGTACGGGCGTTCGTTTCGGGCCGGTTCGACCATGCCACCCTGGACGAGACGGTCCCACCGCGAAAGATTTTCTGGCTCGGGCACGATCCGCGCCACGGCGCGTCCGTGAATCGTGATGACGACCGGTCCGTCCCGCTCCACCGACCGCACGACCTGCGAGGTGTTCTGGTTCAGCTCTCCGATCCCGATCTTCCTCATCGATCCAGGCCAACAGAGAAAGTTCTACGAATTCTAGAATCGGTGTGGCGCGCTGCGCTCAGTCGTTCGCGTGCAGGGCCGCGTTCAGCTCGACTCCGCCGCCCTCTCGGGTTACGACCTCCACCGCGCCGCTGACGGAGTTGCGGCGCAGCAACATTCCGCTCTGCCCGGAGAGTTTGCGGGCAGCGACGACGGCACCGTCGGGGCCGGTCACCTTGGTGCCTGCGGTGACGTACAGGCCCGCCTCCACCACACAGTCGTCGCCGAGGGAGATGCCGATCCCGGAGTTGGCGCCGAGCAGGCAGCGTTTGCCGAGGGAGATCGTCTCCTTGCCACCTCCGGAGAGGGTGCCCATGATCGAGGCCCCGCCACCGACGTCGGAGCCGTCGTCGACCACCACCCCGGCTGAGATGCGCCCCTCGACCATCGACGAGCCGAGCGTGCCCGCGTTGTAGTTGACGAAGCCTTCGTGCATGACGGTGGTGCCTGGGGCGAGGTGCGCTCCCAGTCGTACGCGGTCGGCGTCCGCGATGCGTACCCCGGTGGGCAGCACGTAGTCGACCATTCGCGGGAACTTGTCGACGCCGTAGATCGTCACCGGTCCGCGCCGGCGCAGCTTCGCCCGCGTGGTCTCGAAGCCATCCACCGCGCACGGGCCGAAGTTGGTCCACACCACGTTGGCCAGCAAACCGAAGATGCCGTCCAAGTTGGCCTGGTGCGGCTGAATCATGCGGTGGGACAACAGGTGCAGGCGCAGATAGGCATCGTGGGTGTCGACGGGGGCCGCAGTGAGGTCCGCGATGGTGCTACGC
>JALYUK010000442.1 GCA_030853805.1 Actinomycetota bacterium
CCCGACAACTTGTCAGTCCCCGCCGATGATCACCTGCAAGTCTGTCCAAATGGCACTACTCGGATGTGCCCGATGGTGGAACGCTGACCGGGACACCTGGTGAGCGGTGCGGCCCAGTCGCGGCTGAGCACGAGCCCGAGTCCCGCAAGACCTGTCTGCTTTAATGCCCGGTGAAGGTAGCTCAACCGGTACACTCTGGTGATGGCTGCGATGCTCATCGGATACGCCCGCTGTTCCACCGACGACCAGGACCTGACCGCGCAACGCGAGGGCCTGGCGGCGCTGGGCGTGAAGGCCAAACGGGTCTACGTCGATCACGGTCTGACCGGTCGCAACCGAGACCGGCCGGGCCTGCGGGAGGCGCTCGCTGCGTGCCGCGCGGGGGACACCCTGGTGGTCACCAAACTCGATCGGCTGGCCCGGTCACTGCCCGATGCCCGGGACATCGTGGAAGAACTGACCGCCGCCGAGGTGAAGCTCAACATCGGCGGGTCGGTCCACGACCCGAACGACCCGATCGGCCGGTTGCTGTTCAACGTGCTGGCGATGATCGCCGAGTTCGAGTCGGACCTGATCAGGTTGCGGACGAGGGAGGGCATGCAACTGGCCAAGGCCAAGGGCCGGCTCCGGGGGAAGCAACCGAAGCTCAGCGCGGCCCAGGAGTCCCACCTGGTCGGGTTGTACCGGGGCGGGAGACACACCACCGCCGAGCTGGCTGCACTGTTCGGCGTCGCCCGGTCCACCGTGTACCGGGCCGTTCAGCGCAGCCAGCCTTCGGCAGCAACTCAGAACGTAGGCGTGTGACCGGTCATCTCTTTGTCGACGAGACCAAGCACCGGGATTACCTGCTCGTCGCGGGCGTCATCATTCCCGGCGACCTGGACCCGATCCGCAAAGCTGTCCGCGGTTTGGTACTGCCAGGCCAGCGGCGTCTACACATGAACGCGGAGAACGACTCTCGCCGCAAAGCGATCGCGGCGATGATCCTCGACAATGCTGTCCGGGCAACGATTTACGACGCTGGCCGCCGCTATCGCACCGAACGTGACCGCCGCGCAGCGTGCCTCCACGCTCTCGTGGACGATGCGGCCCGCCGCGGTGACGCGATGCTCATCCTCGAGCAGGACGACACACTGGTCAGTTGGGATAACCGGCATCTCATCGAGTACACCCGCGCTGCGGGCTGCCGCGACACGTTGCGCTATGAACACCGACGGGCTGCCTCCGAGCAGCTGCTGGCCGTGCCAGATGCGATCGCCTGGTGCTGGGCCAAGGGCGGCGACTGGCGACGTCGCATCGCACCGGTCGTCACGGACGTCCGCACCGTGTGAGCCACCCGAAAAAATGCGCGAAGCCCGAGCGCCACGGTCGTCCGGCCGGGTCTCGGGCTCACTTCCTGCAGCTCAACGCCGCAGGCACCTTTCAGCATAGGGGCCCCGACGACGGTGCGCCAGAGCGGCCGTGTCGCCGAGCGGGTCGCCACTTGGGGACCGCCCCGACGTTCTCGGCCCAGGACTCGGGAACGCCCGACGAAGTGCAGAGTAGCCGTGTGTAGCAAGGCACTACTGAGGGTTGAGATGCCGGTAGATGCTGGCGCGTGAGACGCCAAGTGCTTGGCGATCTGGGTGGGTGTCTGACCGTCCTGCCAGGTGTAACGCGCCCAGGGGAAGACCCCACCTCTACCCGGCGAAACACCATCTGCACCTGTCGGTTACCGACAGTTACCCTACACTTTGTCGGGCGTTCCCGAGTCCTGGGCCAACAAAGTCAACCTCTACCGGCCTGACCGGGACGCCCACTACCCGGCTTTGGAACCCGCCACGACCAGGGCGATCCGGTGGGAACTGATCGAGCAGAACTACGACATGCTGATCAAATACGCCACCGCCATCCGCGTCGGCACTGCCACCACCGAAGCGATCCTGCGCCGGTTCACCCGCAACGCCTCCCACCCCGTCTACCAGGCGATGCTGGAAGTTGGCCGCGCCCAGAAGACGATCTTCGTCGCCAAATACCTGCACGACCGCAAACTCCAACACGAGATCGAAGCCGGCCTCAACGTGGTTGAAAACTTCAACAACGGCAACGACGTCATCTGCTTCGGCCGCGCCGGAGAATTCACCAGCAACCGCCGTGACCAGCAACAACGATCCATGCTCGCCCTGCAAGTGCTGCAAACGGCGCTCGTCTACGTCAACACCCTGCTCATCCAAGACATCCTCGCCGACGACACCTGGACCCACCCACTCACCGATGAAGACAAACGAGGCCTCACCCCACTGTTCTGGACCCACCTCGCCCCCTACGGCGAAGTGAAACTCAACATGGACCGTCGGCTCACCCTCCGTGACACCACCCCACCAGCACCGGACCCGCTACTTGTCGGTGTATGACAGCTTCCTTACCGTCACCCCCACCACCAGCGGTGACCGCACACTCCGGGGGAGCCTGATCGGGCCGGGCCGACAACCCATCCCGTGGACCTAGCTTCTCAGGTACGCCGTCCAACGGCCTGGCTGCACGACGCTACGAACGTCCCCTCGGAATTCTTCGCCACACACTGACGAAACTCCGTCCCGATCGCCAAACATCCAGCGGGACGGCGTCCCGCATGCCGATCGACGACCGGGCACGATGAGCAACCGGGTCTTGCGATTGTGCTCGCCGTGGTTCAGGTGTTGGTGGTGGCGCGCCACCGGGCTCTTGACCTTCACGCGACGTGAACGTTAATGATGGTCGCATGATGCAGATCGGGCAGGTCGCCGCGATTGCTGGTGTGTCGACCCGTGCGGTGCGGCACTACCACGCCGCCGGTGTGCTGCCCGAGCCGGCCCGGCGTGGCAATGCCTACCGAGAGTACGACAGCCGTGACTTATTGACTTTGCTGCGCGTGGTGCGGTTGACCGCGCTGGGGTTGAGCCTGGCCGAGGTCCGCGATGCGCTGGGCGATCCCAGCGGCTCGGAGCTCAAGGACATCCTGGCGGCGGTCGCTGCCGACCTCCAACACCAGCAGGAGCAACTAGCCGCACGACGGGAACGCATCGCGGCAGCCCTGGTCGCCGACGATCACCTGGCTTTGTCGCCCGTGGTCGCGGATCTGCTGGCCCGGGTCCGGGGGGCGGTGGCCGATCCGGGGCTGGTGCGTTCCGAGCAGGAGGCACTGGAATTGCTCGAGGCGGGAATGGCGCCGGCGGAGTTCGCCGAGCTGGCCGGGGCGTACCGGAACATGCTCGACGATCCGGCTGCGGTCGCGGCGGCTGGGGCTGCGCAGTACCAGTTCGACGCCCTGACTGATCAAGCACCTGACCATCCCGACGTTCTCGCGGTGGCAGCACAGCTACGCGAGATCGGCACCGGGATGTTCCCGACGAGGGTCCGGACCGCCGATGCAGGCGCCGATGAGCCCGGCGGCGAGGATGCCGCCGAAGATGATGGGGCCTGGCGGTTGTTCCTGGACTCCCTGACCCCGGCACAGCAGCATGCCATGCAGCGCGCCGGCCGGCAGTGGGGGCAGCTGTGAGGCTACTGCGCTGGGTGACGGTGGCGGTGCTGGCCGTCGAAGTGGCGTTGCTGTCCACCGGTCGGCTCGGCCTGGGTCAGGCGGCGATCGTGCTCTTGGGCGTCGAAATCGCCTTTGCGGCGCTGATCGTGACGGTCGCGGTGTGGCGTTTCACCGGGTCCCGCCGAACCGGTAGCAGCATCCCCGGGGCTTTGGGTGACGCGATCACCGCGGTGTTGCCCCCGCCGGTAGCCAGGCTGGCAGCCCGTGAGGCCGCTCAGGTGGCAGCCGTGATCCGGTGGATCGCCCGACGGCCGCTCGGGGTGCCCGCGGGGGCGCACCCTGTCGGCTACGGCCGGGACCAGGTGGCACTGGTCATCACGTTCGTGGCGTTGACGGCCGGGGAGGTGGCCGCGGTCGAGCTGCTGGTGCCCTGGCCCGTGTTGCGGATCATGCTGCTGGTCCTGGGCGGGTACGGGCTGCTG